>JAFAYP010000538.1 GCA_019240305.1 Solirubrobacterales bacterium | reverse complement strand
GCGCGCCAGCACGACATGTCCTACTCGCAGTTCATGCACGGTCTGCAGCTGGCCGGGGTCGAGCTCGACCGCAAGATCCTGGCCGACATCGCCGTGCGCGACGCCGACACCTTCCGACGCTTTGCCGACCGCGCCCGCGAGGCGCTGGCGGCCGGCTGAGCGACAAGCCGACCACCCAGCACCGCCAACCGGGCGCCGCTCCTAACGGAGAGGCGCTTTTTTTATGACGATCACCAGCCATCAGAACCAGAAGCTCAAGGAGATCCGCAAGCTCCGCCAGCGGCGGCGCTGGCGCGATCGCTCCGGGTGCTTCGTGGCCGAGGGTGAGGATTTGTTGTCAGTTGCCGATGCCCAGGGGTGGATCGCCATCGAGCGGTATGCCGCGGCGGGCAGCGGCTTGCCCGGCACCGAGGTCGAGCCGTCGCTGCTGGCCTCCGCGTCCGGCCTCGGGTCGGGGACGCGCACGCTCGCGGTCTACGAGGAGCGCTGGGCGGACGCGCCCACCGGCCCGCTGTGCGTGTACCTGCATGGCGTGCACGACCCCGGCAACGTGGGGACCGTACTGCGAAGCGCGGCGGCGTTCGGCGCCTCGTGCGTCGCCCTAGGGCCGGGGACGGCGGACCCGTACAGCCCGAAGGCCGTGCGGGCGTCGATGGGGGCGATCTTCTCGCTCGCGCTCGCGCGGGCCGATGCCTCACAGCTCCCCGGCGAGAAGATTGCTCTGGTCCCAGGGGCCGGCGACCCTTTGGACGGTCTTTGGCGCTCAGGTTCGGTATACGTGGCGTCCAGCGCCAAAGTCCTGATGATCGGGTCCGAGCGCGACGGCCTGCCGGACGAGGTCGTGGCCAGCGCCGATCACGTGGCGCACATCCCGATCGCCACCGACTCGCTGAACGCGGCCATGGCCGCCACTATCGCCCTCTACGAACTGACCCGTAGGATGGCGCCCGAATGACCGACCGCATCGCCCAGATCCGCACCGAGGCCGAGGGCGCCATCGCCGCCGCCGCTAACACCCAGACCCTGGAGGACGTACGGATCCAGTACCTGGGGCGCAAGGCCGAGCTCCCGAACCTGCTGCGCAGCGTGGCCGAACTCCCCCCAAATGAGCGCGCGGCCACCGGCAAGGCCGCCAATGAGGCCCGCAAGGCACTCGAAGCAGCCATCGAGCAACGCACCGAGCAGCTGGCGGCACAGGAGCTGGACCAGCGCCTGCAGCGCGACCGGGTCGACGTCACCCTGCCCGGCGACCCGCCGCCCCAGATCGGCCGGCTTCACCTGATCACCCAGACCCGGCGCGAGATCGAGGACGTGTTCATCGGTCTGGGCTTCAACGTGGCCGAGGGCCCCGAGGTCGAGACCGTCTACTACAACTTCGACGCGCTCAACCACGCGCCGACCCATCCCGCGCGGCTGATGAGCGACACGTTCTACGTCGCGCCCACCAGCGACATCTTCGACCCCGACACGCGGCTGCTGCGCGTGCACACCTCGCCGATGCAGGTCAGGGCGATGGAGAGCCAGCCGCCGCCGCTCTACATCATCGTCCCCGGTCGCACCTACCGGCCCGATAACGACGCCACCCACACCCCGCAGTTCCACCAGGTCGAGGGGCTGGCGGTCGACACCGACATCACGCTCGGTGACCTCCAGGGCACGCTGCTCGCCTTCGCGCGCGCGATCTTCGGCGAGGACCGGCAGGTCCGCCTGCGCCCCCACTTCTTCCCGTTCACCGAGCCGAGCGTCGAGGTCGACGTCTCATGCTTCAACTGCACCGACGGGGTGATGCCCGACGGTAGCCACTGTCCGCTGTGCCGCGGGAGCGCCTGGATCGAGATCCTCGGCTCCGGCATGGTCGATCCGAACGTGTTCGAGTACGTGCGCGAGTACGGCTATGACCCCGAGCAGATCCAGGGGTTCGCGTTCGGGATGGGCATCGAGCGGATTGCCATGCTCAAGCACGGCGTCCCCGACCTGCGGATGCTCTACGACAACGACGTCCGCTTCCTGGAGCAGTTCGGCTGATGCGGGTACCTCTCGAGTGGCTGCATGAATACGTGAAGCCGGATCTCGACGTGCACGCGCTCGCCGAGCGCCTCGACATGACCGGCACCGCGGTCGAGCGGGTCGAGCGCCACGGGGTCACCGCGCTACAGAACTTCGTAATCGGGCGCGTGCTCGAGGCCGAGCAGCACCCCAATGCCGACCGGCTACGAGTCTGCGTCGTAGACATCGGGGACGAGGCGCCGTCGCAGATCGTGTGCGGCGCCCCCAACGTCGCGGCCGGTCAGACCGTCGCGGTGGCCAAGCCGGGCGCTGTGATGCCCGACGGCACCAAGCTCGGCGCCGCCAAGCTGCGCGGGATCGAGTCGAACGGGATGATCCTGGCCGAGGACGAGGTGGCGATCGGCACCGACCACGACGGGATCATGGTGCTCGAGCCAGACGGGCTGACCCCCGGAACGCCGCTTCAGACCGTGCTCCCGATC
>JAFAYP010000522.1 GCA_019240305.1 Solirubrobacterales bacterium | reverse complement strand
GACCGAGACCGCGACGACCAGCAGTCCCAAGAGCGCCGCGGACGCGCCGGCACTTGCGACGAAGAAGCTCTCATAGTGGCCCACCACGACCCCAACCTATCGGGCACAGGCGGCGTTCGACACCGAGGCGTGCCCGACCGCGATCGCGACGACAGGGATCGCCTCTGCCCGTCGGAGCGCCACGACTCGACCGGGCCCGAGATCCGGCCGGATGCTGCCGTGCCGCGAGCCAGGCCGCTACGTCAGGCGGGGGCGCGACTCCGGCGGATGATGGGGCGCGCGCGTATCCCTGGCGCCGATCGCGCGCCTGCTCCGCGGGCACAAACGGTTTCAGTTAGCGCTCTTCCCCGGGCCGAACGATCGCGGTCTCGTACGCCAGGACAACGCCCTGAACGCGATCCCTGAGGTTGAGCTTGGCGAGGATGCGCGTGACATGCGTCTTGACGGTCGCAGCGGAGAGGACCAGCTGATCGGCTATCTCGGCGTTCGACCGACCGCGCGCCACGAGCTTGAAGATCTCAAGCTCCCGTGGCGTTAGTTCCTCAATCGCAGCTGGAACGGGCGCGTGCTGCTGGCTCTTGACCACCTGCTCGATTAGGCGGGTCGTGACCGATGGGGCAAGCAGCGACTCGCCCCCGGCCACCGTCTTGATCCCCTCGATCAGCTGCTCAGCGCCGACATCCTTCAGCAGAAACCCGCTGGCGCCGGCCTGCAGCGCCGCGTACACGTACTCGTCGAGGTCGAAGGTGGTGAGGATCACGACGCGGACCTGGGAGGAGGCGGTGATCTGACGGGTGGCCTCGATCCCATCGGTGCCCGGCATCCGGATGTCCATCAACACCACCTTGGGGTTGACGCGACGCGCCGCCTCGACCGCCTCGCGTCCGCTGCTCGCCTCCGCCACGACATGGACGTCGTCTGCCGCGTCGATGATCATCCTCAGCCCAGCCCGGACGAGCGGCTGATCATCGGCGATCGCGACCGCGATGCTCATCGCTCGGCGACCGCGAGTGGCAGCTCGGCATGTATCGCGAACGTATCTGGCGCGGGGACCGACACGTCGAGCGTGCCGTGGTAGAGCGCGACTCGATCGAAGATTCCCCGCAGCTCACCGTGTGGCGCCGGGGCGCGGCCGCCTCCGCTGACCTCAATCTGGAGCCGAGTCCGCCGGTAGCCGATCCGCACGAGCGCGGGCGCGTCGCGGTCCACTTCATGCAGTCCGAGCGCGGCTTCGACGATCCTGTAGCTGAGCAGATCGACCCCGGTGCTGAGCCTGGCGGGATCGCCATCAGTTCGCAGCGTGCAGTCGGGTCCGCGCTGTCGAACGGACTCGAGCAGCGCGTCGAGCTGCGCCAGTCCGGGCTGTGGCGCGAGCTTGCGTGGGTCATCCTCGCCGCGCAGAAGCCCCAGGGTTCGTCGCAAATCGGCAAGCGCCTCGCTGCCGGCACGCTCGACGGCCAGGATCGCCTCCCGCGCCCGGTCGGGTTCGCTGCCGATCAGCCGCCGAGCGCCGGCTGCCTGGATCACGATCGCGCTGACGTTCTGGGCGATGATGTCCTGCAGCTCGCGCCCGATCCGGATCCGCTCGTGGGCGACCGCATCCTGCTTGTGCTGCTCGCCCTCGCGCTGCATTCGCTCGAGCAGCTCGGCGAACGCCGCGGCGCGCCGCGAGCGCTCCCGCCACAGGCAGCCCAGCCACCACAACGCGCCGGGCAACACGATGCTGCTCACTAGCTGCTGGGCGAGCTTGGTGCCGGTCTGCTCGTGTGCGAGCTCCGCCCAGACGCTGGCGGCGATCAGCAGCGTGACCCCCCCGGCCAGCGCGCTCAGACCGCGCCGCGGCTTGAGTCGCGCACCAGCGGTGTAGGCGAGTACCAGGCTCGCGAAAACCGGACCGGTCATGTTTTTCAACGCGTTGTCAGCCGGCGGCGAAGACAGCACGGCCGCGACCAGAAAGCCGGCGAGCAGGGCGGCGGCGGGCCAGCGTCGGCGCACCACGACGGGCGCGACGAGAAACGCCGCGCCGATTGCGGCGATGAGACGGTGCGGTACGCCGGTATCCAGCCATGCCTCGAGCTCGATCTCGAGCAGCAGGACGAGCGCAATCAGGCCATCGAGCGCGGTCGCCGAAAGCAGCGGTGGCCTTCGATCACGGAGCGCATCGCTCGTGCGCAGAAGTGAGCGGACGCTCGTCTTCACGCGGCCTCCTCCGTTCTCAACGGCAGTGTCGCGCGCAGCAGACAGCCGCCGGCGCGGCCCTGCTCGAGCTGTACGACTCCGCGATGCAGGGCGGCGCGCTCGCGCATCCCGATGATGCCGTGCCCGGGCCCCGTGCCGTCCAGCGTCAGCGGTCCTCGGCCATCGTCCTCGATCTCGAGCTCGAGGCGATCGTCACTCCAGCTCATACGCACCGACGCGCGGGCCTCTCCGGCATGCTTGATGGTGTTGGTGAGCCCCTCCTGAACGATCCGATAGGCGCACAGCGCCAGCGCAGGCGAGACCTCCCGG
>JAFAYP010000440.1 GCA_019240305.1 Solirubrobacterales bacterium | reverse complement strand
CGCGGATGAGCGCCTGCTCGCTGCGCGGCCGCCGGGGCAGGCGCCGGCCGCCGATCTCGCCGCCGATCACGAGGCTGTCCGCCGCCGCCACGCCTTCACCCTGTGAGATGGGCATCGTCCGTGCGCATCGTCCCCCTTACGAGTGGGACCTGCCAAGAGGTCCCGCGCACGATGGCTCCCATCTCGTGATTCAGCCCGCCGGGCGGGTAGTTCGCAGCTATCGGCAGCCAGTCAGGAGGTGCATCGTGGCGAAGGACCATGGACCCAGCGTGAAGAACGACAAGCAGTACGAGGGCCTGCGAAAGAAGGGCATGAGCAAGTCGCGCGCCGCCGCGATCTCCAACTCGGAGGGCTCTTCCAGCCGCGGCGGCAAGAGCAGCGGCTCGAGTCAGAGCAAGAAGAGCAGCGGCAGCGGCAGCGGCGGCAACAAGGCCCAGAAGGCGGCCGCCGGTCGCAAGGGCGGCAAGAAGTCCAGCTGAGGCCAGCGGGAACCGGGTGTTAGGTGCTGCCCTCGCTCCTATACTCGTGAGTCGACGGCCAGACGTTCGTCGTGAGCGCGCTCCGTTTCGAGGGTGGATGGGCGCGCACGGCGAGCTGCAAGCGGATGGCTGAGGCGACCGCGGTCTGCGCCGTGATCCGGTGGCTTCGACCGATCGGCGTCACTGCGGATGCATAACCCGACACGCCGCTGCCCCTCCCCAAAGCGTGACGCGCTGAGCACCTGGGAGATGCACAGCACGTCACGCTCGGTCGGGCCCACGCTTGCGTGACGCGGTATGCACGGAACCGCCTGCCCTTCCCCTCGGCTCGAGCCGACCGGCGACTACGGGCCGATGACCGTCTGCGCCTGCGTGGTCTGCGTGGCCAGGCGCCCGGAGTCGTCGCGCACCTTTGTCTCTAGGACGATCACGGTGCGTCCCACGCGCAGCGGACGCGTCGTGGCGGTCGCGTGCCCTTCGCGCACGCCGCGCAGGAAGTTCGTCGACGATGAGATCGTCGCGGTGGAGGCGCCGTCAGGCAGATTCAGGTAGGCGCACAAGCCGCCGAGGTTGTCGGCCAGCGACATCAGCGCGCCGCCGTGCATCGCTCCGCCGACCGTGCACAGCTCCTCGCGCCAGGCCAACCGCCCCACGACCTCCTCGGGCGTCGCCGACACGATCTCGATGCCGAGCGTGGCCGTGAACGGGACGATCGCCGTCAGCTCGGTCAGGGATGGCTCTCCGCCAGGGGACACGGAGGCGAAGCCTACGTCACTCCAGGTTCCATCCGAAGTACACCTCGGCGCGGCAGATCTGCTCGCCGCGGAAGGTGAGGACCTCGGTGTTGCGCCCGCGCCGGCCATCGGAGTGCGTCATCTCGTAGGTGACGAGCACCTCCTCGCCTGCCTCGACCAGGCGTACGAACTCGAAGACCTGATGCTGTCCGGCCCCGGGCCAGCAGCGCGCGAAGTAACCGGCCCGGTCGAGCCGGGGATCGACGGGGCTGGAGAACGCGAAGTCGTCGGTCAAGAGGCGCTCGACGGCGCCACGGTCACCAGCCGCGAAGCCCAGATACAGCTCGCGTGCTCGTTCGGTTCTGGAGTTGGACGGCATGAAGCTCCAGCCTAGGCGACCGCGCGTTCCTTGGAGTGCTGCCACAGCGCCTTGTCGAGCGTACGCAGGCTGACGCCGGCGCGGAGCGCGAGCTCGCGGCACGCGGACAGGTAGGCCAGCCAGAACCCGACCGGATATCCGGAGCGCGATCCCACGCCGAGCGACTCGAGCGCGCGCACGTCGAGGATCGGATAGTCGTTGGGGAAGACGGCGTACAGGAGCGTGGAGGCGGTCGGCACACCCACGCCGTCGAGCTCGAGCAGGGCTTCGATCCGGACGGCCTCGTCGCCCGAGCCGAGCGCCCGGCGCGTCGCGGCGGCGATCGCCCGCGGCCGGTTGGCCACGATCCGCGGGTGGCTGCGCGGCGACTTCCACGCGCACACCTCGACGAACTCGCGGCGGATGTAGTGGCCGCGTGCGCGTGCGGCCGCGCCGAGGGCGAGCAACGGACCGTCGTCCGAGCTCGGAAACCGGGCCGCCAGCGCGGAGACGGCTCCGAGCGGGAACTGCAGCTCGAACACGGGAGGTTTGATCGCCGGCACGGGCCGTACATGATGATCCAGGCCAAGGTGAGTGGTCCAGACACGGGCCCGCCGGCTCAAGCCGGGTCACATACGCCCCGATACTGCCGTCGTGTCATTCCTGGAGGAGCCGATGCGGGAGTCGGTGGCGCCGCCGGGCTGGACCCCGTCGCCCGCGGTCCCCGCCCTCACGCCGATCGCCGCCAACGCACCGATCGCCGGCACCGCACCGGTTGCCGGCACCGCGCCGATCGCCGGCGGCACCGCAGCGCTTGTCGCCAGTCCGGTCGCAGTGGCCGCCCACCCCGCCGATGCGGCCGTGCGCTGGCGCATGCGCGCTGCGCGGATCGACAACTTCCTGGTCTATGGCGGATACCTGACCGCGTGCTTGCTGCTGCACTGGCAGGCGGCGAGCCTCGCTCACCTGCTCTGGCTCGCGGTGGCGGGCGCCGTGTATCACTTCGCCTTCGAGGCGCACAGCGGTCAGACCCCCGGCAAGCGCCGCTATGGGATCCGCGTGGTGTCCGCCGATGGTGGCGGCCCGGCCAGTCCCAGGGCGATCGCTATCCGCTCGCTGGTACGGATCGTGGACTCCCTGCCGGTGTGCTATGCGGTGGGTTTGGTCAGCATGGTCCGCTCCGGGCCAGGTCGCCGTCAGCGAATCGGCGACCTCGCCGGGGGCACCGTCGTGGTGGCGATCGACGGCCGGGCCGCCGAGCGTGGCACGCCGGCGTGGCTGCTGCCCGCGGCCACGGTCGTGGCGGTGGCGGTATCTGCCCTGACCGTCATCGGGATGATCGGCGGACAGCCGCAACTCACCAGCCTGCAGACGCCGCGCACTGCGTCACCGGCTATCGGGACTCCTCCGGCGGCTCAGTCCGCCACGCCATCCCCGCCGTCGAGTACCCCACCCGCCACCTAGGGCCCCGGCAGAAGCGGTGCATCAAGGACACGACCGTCAGCGGCGCCTCACGCGACGGACCAGCGCCGCGAAGTTGATCCCATAGCCCCACCCGTAGTTCTTGGGAGCCCAGATGCGCTCGTCTGACGGGTCCCACACACCCCTTCCGACCTCGCCCCGCGTGGGACGGCGCCAGTTATAGGGAATGCCGAGAAACCTTCCCTGTGGTTCACGTGCCATGAGGCAGATCCTATTCCGGGTCAGCCCGGGTCAGGATCTCCTGGACGATCGGGGTCTCGGTGTCTGCGTGCGAGTAGACGAACGGCCCGGGGAGGGAGGAGTCCCGGGCCGTTCGCTTCCTGCCAACTGGGGTGAGGGCGCTAACCGGAGGAGGAGGAGGGGACGATTAGCGACACCCCACCCACGGGCTGAGCGGTGGTGAACAGGTTCTGACCAAGCGCGGAGTTGAGCGACGCGGCGCCCTCGCTCGAGAGCGTCGCCTCGAGGCCCTGGAGATCGAGGGTGCCGTTGGGCAGAGCCGATTGCTGGAGCTTTGAGGTGTCCAGGTCGAACACCTTGACCTCGGGCCCGCCGTTCACCTGGAAGCTGAGGCTCGAGCCTTCGGTGCCGGTGCCGAGCGTCAGCTCCGGGTTGGTCAGCGATACCGACTCGGTGCCGTTGCCGAGCTGCAGGCCGCCGCTCAACGGAATCGTCCCGGTCACGGTTCCGTTGGCGAAGCTGGCGCCCGCCGTCGAACCGGTGAGTGGAAGCGTCAAGCTGGTTCCGTCCACACCCGGGATCGTCGTCGTGCCCAGGGGCGCGGGCAGACCGTTGGACGCCGGGATCAGGGGCACCGCCGTGAGGCCCGCCGAGTCCAGCAGCGTGCGGAAAGCGGGAGCCAGCTCCATGCCTACCCCCGTGCTCGACGAACCAGCGACACTCGGTGCCGCCGATCCGCTCGCGGTCGTGCCAGCGCCGGTGATCGGCGTGGTGCCCACGGTGAGGGTGAACGATCCGAGAGTCTGTCCGGTGCTGAACGCGTGCCGGCCGAGCGCGCGGTCCAGGCGAGTCGTGCCCTGCTTGGCCAGCTTTGCCGTCAGGCCGCTGATCGTCTCGCTGGTGGCGCTGCGCTTGACCCGGGCGCGGCCGGTGATCGTGAACAGCTTTACCTTGTGAGAAGCCAGCTTAACCGTCAACTGACCATTGCCTTTGGCGGGACGGGTGAAGGTCACCGAGCCCAACTTGACCGTTCGCTTGCCGACGGCAATCGTCAGCACGCCCTTGAGGTTCAGGGACCCTGTGGCGGTGACATAGTTCCACCGACCCGAGCTGGCGGGAAGCGCGTAGCTCGTGCTGTGGCGCGTGGCCGGATGTTGTGCGCGGACAATGACATGCTGGCGTGCGAGCGATCGCCTGGCCTTAACCGACAAGGTCAACGTGGCGGAATTCTGCGAGCCCGAAGAGCTCGACGACGCTACGGCCACGGTGGCAGCGCTGAGTGACACCGGCAACATGAGGAGCACCGCAAGCGATGCGCCCTTGAGGCGGAAAGAGGACATGACCAGCCTTTCTTGGAACGTGCGTGCGAGACGCAAGCGTCGGTGCCCGGGACAGCCCTCCACGCTGGGGAACGGCGCCCTTGGGTAGCTGGTGTTACAGCTGCCTGTGCGGCCCTGCCTCCGCACCGGCCTCTAAGGTCTCGCTGTTGCGATGCCCCTGGTCGGCATCAAGTAAACAGAGTGACGTGTAACCCCGGAAAACTGATCGAACTGATTTGCGCGGTTTGCACAGCGCCCGTCAGGTTTGTCGTGCGCTGCGCTCGAAGAACTCGGCCACCTCTTCAGGGTCAGCCGGGTTGATCAACGAGTCGCTCAGCTGATCCTCAACGTCGGGGAAGCCGGAGGCACGGAGCTCGCCCAAGGCGGCACTGAGGTCATAGCTGGTCTCACGCGGTACAGCGGTCCCGTCCTCGACAAGCATCCAGAACGCACCGGGCCTGCCCTCGTAGGGCATGCCGACGCTCCCCGCGTTGGCGTAGGTCAGCCCGTCACCGAGCGGCCGGACCATCTGCTGATGAGTGTGTCCGCCGACCACGAGTGGCTCCTCGGCCGATGCGAGCGCCTCGCGCAGCACGTCCTCCGGGGTGACGCGGGTGAGGATCTCGTCGTCGCTGCGCGGCGATCCGTGACAGAAGCGCACGCCGTCGAGCGCTAGGCTGATCGGCCACCCCGCGATCGCATCGCGCCGGCGCCGGTCGATCGCGCGGGCGCTCCAGGCCGCCGCGCGGCCGGCCGGGTCATCCGCTGCGGGCGCCCCGTCGTATACAACCACCGTCTCGCGCTCGCAGTTGCCCGCCACCCAATGGAGCCGTTCCGGCCGCGCGTCCAGCAGCTTGAACGTTGCCTCCACGAGCGGGCCGCCCAGCACGTCACCGCCCACCACGATCGCCTCGACCGGATCGCGATCGATCTCGGCCAGCACCGCGCGCAGGGCGGGAGCGTTGGCATGAATGTCAGCCAGGACCGCG
>JAFAYP010000379.1 GCA_019240305.1 Solirubrobacterales bacterium | reverse complement strand
CGGACCGGCTCACGCCGGGGAACCGCCATCCGGGAGACAACCTGCTGCTGCGGGTGAGCTCGGCCGCGCTGTTTGCGGCGGGCGCGCGGCCCGGTGATCTGCTCGACGCGACCGAGGGCGGGGCCAGGACGGTGGCGGTCCACTGCGCGGCCGATGGGTGCATGGTGCGCCACGTGGCCGACGGGCCGGCGGTGGCGCACGGCGAGGGGCATATCGCGATCGTGGCTCGGTAGGACGACCACGCCGCCGGGCAAGACCGTATGGGGTGTGCCGTCCGGGTGAGCCTGTAGTTGGTCGGCACCCCGCGCATGCGTGTGCGGGGACTGGGCCGGAGGATGGGCCTTCGGCCGACACCCCAGTCATGGGAGGTGCCGACGTGCATAACCATAGGTCGTTGGTCGGTTTGGATGTGCATGCCAGGGCGACGGTCGCGGCGGTCCTGGAGCTCGAGAGCGGGGAGCTGCGGTTTCGTCGGATCACCGGGCCGCCGCGGTCGGTGCTCGACTATCTGGAGGAGTTGCCGCGTCCGGTGTTGGCGACGTATGAGGCCGGGGTGGTGGGGTATGGGTTAGCGCGCGAAGCGGCCCTGCGGGGGATCGAGGTGCGGGTGTGCGCGCCGGGGTCGATTCCACACAAGCCGGGGGATCGGGTCAAGACCGATCGCCGTGATGCTGAGCGGCTGGTGCGCTGTCTTTTGGCTGGCGAATTGTCGTTCGTGCGCGTTCCGACGGTCGAGGAGGAGCAGTTTCGGGATCTGGCGCGCTGTCGGGAGGCCGCCCGGGTGGATCTGATGCGCGCCAGGCATCGCCTTTCGAAGTTCCTGTTGCGTCGCGAGATCGAGTTTCCCGGGTCGGGCGGGAACTGGACCCGCTCGCACTGGCAATGGCTGCGCTCGCTCGAGTTCGCCGATCACGCCTCCAGGTCGGTATTCGCGGATTACCTGACCGCGGTCGCCTCGCTCGATCAGCGTCGGGGCGGGCTGGACGCGCAGATCGAGCTCGCCGCGCCCCAGAGCCCGTGGGCGCTCACGATCGTCCGTCTGCGCTGCCTGCGCGGGATCGAGACCGTCACCGCGTTCGGGCTGTGCTGCGAGATCGCCGATTTCGTCCGCTTCGAGCACCCGAGCTCGCTCGCCGGCTATCTCGGGATCGTGCCCTCAGAGCACTCCTCTGGCGAGCAGATCAAACGCGGCGCGATCACCAAGGCCGGCTCCTCGCACGCCCGCCGGCTGCTGGTCGAAGCTGCCCAGCATTACCGGCATGGGCCCGCGATCGCGGCCCGGCTCGAGCGCCGTCAACGCGGCCAGGACCCGCGCGCGTGCGAAATCGGATGGCGCTGCCAACAACGCCTGCACCGCCAGTGGCAGCGGCTGCGCGTCAAGCGCGGCAAACCAGCCAACGTAGTCGTGCTCGCGCTCGCCCGCGAGCTCTCCAACTTCGTCTGGGAGGTCGGACAGCTCACCTAGCCCACACGCGACATACCACCCCACGCCCCGACGCTGTCGGGGCGACACGGGAACCAACTCGGGACCTGGAAGTCGCGGCCTGCGGGCTCGCGTGGCCATCCTTGGGCAACCAGCCCCCTGGCCGTGCCCGCTCCATGACTGCGAGCCCCGCGACGAATCAACGGTCATGAGGTACCCAGCCCTCGCATATGTGGCTGAGCAGCACTCGACGCCCAGCGCCCCCGCCCGTGCCGCCCCGAGAGCACCGACCGATCGCGAACCCGCCGCCCACAACCGATGCCCATCGGACCGACCACACCCGCCGCTTGACAAACCCCACTCCATATGTGGATGCCCGGCGGAACCGGCCCCACGGACGACGCGCGCGCCAGCGCGCGGCCCCTATTCGTAGGACAGCGCTTCGAGAACGTTCAGGCGGCCGGCGCGGCGGGCGGGCCAGATCGCGGCGATCAGGCCGGCGATGATCGAGGCGATGATGAACACGATCAGCGTGCCGACCGGGATCGTGAACGCAGCGAAGCCGATCGCGGCGCCCACGATCAGCGCGAGCACGATTCCGAGCGGGATCCCGAAGGCCGCGCCGAGCAGCGCGGTGATCACGCTCTCGTGGCGGATCATGCGCCGCACCTGCCGGCGGCTCATGCCCACGGCCCGCAGCATC
>JAFAYP010000365.1 GCA_019240305.1 Solirubrobacterales bacterium | reverse complement strand
GGCGCCGGCCCGGGCGCCTGCAGCGGCTGGGCGAGCTCCTGCTCGGCCACGGCGTCGACGAGCTCTTCCTCCTCCTCGACCTCGCCCTGGTCGTGCTGTCCGTCGCACAGGATGCGGAACTGGCCGGTCTGCCCCCCGTCGGCCTGGAGCACGATGCCGGGGATCAGCTCCTCGCCCTCCTCCAGGCCGAGACGCTCGATGTCGAAGTGCGCCATCCCGATTCCCCAGGTGTTGTGGTCGGGGTTCTCGCGGTCGTGGGCGCCTACGCCCATCGCGACCTGCTGCAGCAGGATGGCGATCTTGCTCGGGTCGGCCACTACGCGTCTAGGCTAGCGCGACCCCGCGCGCGCCGGACGTGAATCAGTCGCGCTCGATCAGCTCGATCCGGTAGTTGTCCGGATCTCGCACGAAGCACAGGCGGTTGCCGCCATCGCTGACCGTGTACGGAGGGCGCTCGGGCTCGATCCCCTGCTCCTTCAGGCGGGCCAGCGTGGCGTCGAGATCCGGGGCGGCGATCGCGATGTGCCCGTAGGCCGTGCCGATCTCGTAGGAGTCCACACCGAAGTTGTAGGTCAGCTCGAGCTTCGGCTCGGGACCGTCGTCGGGGAGGCTCATGAACACGTTGATCGCCTCGTCGCGGATCGGAGCGCGCAAGCGCTCCTCGAAGCCAAGTGCCTCGTAGAACGCGACCGAACGGTCGATGTCGGTGATGCGGTAACAGGTGTGTAGGAGGCTCATGACGAGCAGGCTAACGAGTACGCTGCCGAGGGTGATCGTCGAGCGCGCGATGAACGAGGACTTCCTGTCCAACACCTACGTGGTGGCGGACGAGCCGGGCGGACACGCGGTGATGATCGATGCCGGCGGCCCGGTCGAGCCGCTGCTGCGGTTGCTCGAACGCGGCCAGTTCACGCTCACGCACATACTGCTCACCCACCATCACCACGACCACGTCTCCGAGGTCGAGCAGGTGCTGGAGCGCCACCCGGGAACGCCGGTGCTGATCCACGAGCTCGAGCGCCAAAGCGTGCCCGCCGCCAGCGGGACGATGGCCGCGGGAGAGACGATCGAGAGCGGCGCGCTGAGCATCGAGCCGATCCACACCCCGGGCCACACGGCGGGAATGCTCTCGCTGCTGGTGGGCGGCACAGACGTGTTCACCGGCGACACGCTGTTCAAGGGATCGGTGGGCGGAGTCCGGGCTCCCGGCAGCACCTCCTACGCGGATTTGAAGTCCTCGATTATGGACAAGCTGCTGAAGCTCCCGGCCGGCACGCAGATCCATCCCGGCCACACCCATCCGACCACGGTGGCCGACGAGCTCGAGCACAACGCATTCGTGCGCATCTGGCGCGGACTCGATCCCGAGGGCGATGAGCCGTGCACGGCACTCGGTGAGCCGGCCACGCTGATCCTGCTCGGCGCCGACTACGACGGCGGCCACAAGGCGTGGGTACGCTGGCCCGACGGCTCCGACGACATCGTGCCGGGCTCGCGGGTGCAGCGCGGCCGGTAGCGCCGCGTCGTAGTTGCGCGGCGAGCGGCCCACCGGCGACAGGTAGGATCTGATCAGTAGTGGCGAAGGACAAGATCCCCACCTCGCGCGTGGGGCGTACCGCCAGGATCGGGGGGCTCGCCGCGGGGCAGGCGATCCGGCAGGCGGGCACCCGCGCGGCCAACGTGACCCGCTCGGGCGAGGGGCGTAAGGTCGCGCTCGAGAAGCGCCAGGTGGAGGCGGCCGAGCAGATCGTCGCGGCTCTGGGCACGATGAAAGGTGCGGCGATGAAGGTCGGGCAGGTGCTGTCCTTCCTCGACGTCGGCCTGGTCCCCGACGAGTACCGCGACGAGTTCCAGCGCAAGCTGGCCGCGCTGCGCGACGCGGCACCCAACGTCGCCTTCAAGGACATGCGCAAGGTGATCGAGGAGGAGCTCGACGAGCCCCTGAAGGAGGTCTTCTCCTCGTTCGACGAGGAGCCGGTGGCGGCGGCCTCGATCGGCCAGGTGTACCGCGCCCGGCTGCACGACGGCCGCGACGTGGCGGTCAAGGTCCAGTACCCGGGCGTGGCGGCCGCCGTGCGCTCCGACATGCAGAACCTGGGCTTGATTCTGCGTCTGGCCAAGCGGATCGCGCCGGGGCTCGACCCGCAGGCGATCGGCCGCGAGATCTCCGAGCGCATCCACGACGAGCTCGACTACGAGCTCGAGGCCCAGAACCAGCGCACGCTGGCGCGCATCTTCCGCGGCCACCCGTTCATCGTCGTTCCCGACGTGATCACCTCGCTCTCGCGCGAGCGCGTGATGGTCTCCGAGTACGTGCACGGCACGGGCTTCGAGGAGCTCAAGGGCTATCCCCAGGACCAGCGCGACCGGATCGGCGAGATCCTCTACCGCTTCTACTTCGGCTGCCTGTACCGCCACCACCAGTTCTCGGGCGACCCTCATCCGGGGAACTCGGCGCTGCTCGATGACGGACGGATGGTGTTCTTCGACTTCGGGCTGTTCAAGCGGATGCCGCCCGGCGCGGTCGAGCTCGAGATCCAGGTTGCGCGCGCGATCATCGAGGGCGACACCGACACGATCATGCGCCTGGGCACCGAGGTGGGCTTCTTTCCCGAGCCCGACAAGTTCGATCCCCAGCGGGTGCTGGCCCACTTCCGGGCCGCCACCTCGTGGTACACGGTCGACCAGGACACCGAGCTGACCCCCGAGTACGCCACCCAGGTCCTGATCGACATGAGCGACCCGCGCTCGGAGTACTTCGGCCAGCTGCGCCACGAGTCCGCCCCACCGGATCACATCTTCGGCCG
>JAFAYP010000292.1 GCA_019240305.1 Solirubrobacterales bacterium | reverse complement strand
GAGATCCTGGGCGAATATCCCAGCCTGACGACCGAGGGGGTGCGCGCCGCGGCCGCCTACGGGGCGGTGCTGGCGCGCGAGGAGCTCGTGCCGCTGCCCGGCGGCGCGTGAAGGTAAAGCTCGACGAGAACGTCCCCCGCCGAGCGGTGCAGCTGCTCGCCGACGCCGGCCATCAGGTCGACACGGTCCTCGACGAGGGGCTCGGGGGCGCGCCCGACGCCGATGTGCTGCGTGCAGCTATCAGCGACGGGCGGCTGCTTGTCACCCTGGCCGCGGGCTCGCCCGTCGTGCGCAGCTACCCGCCGGGCGCGCACGCTGGGATCCTCGTCCTGCGCCCCGGCGACCAGTCGGCGCCCAGCGTCGCGGCGCTGCTCGGGGAGCTGCTAGCCGGCGAGGACCTCGACGCGCTCGCGAAAGCCATCGCGATCGCACAACCCGGCCTGCTTCGCGTCCGCCGAGGCTGACGATCCATCCCCCGTTGAGCCCGGCAGGGATGCCGGCGAAACCCGCGCTGGACGAGAGCCCGGGCGGGCGCCTCGCCTTGCTCATTCTGGCGGCGACGCTACGCCCGCCAGCATCTTAAGACCACCGCTGAGCGACGACGACTGCGCTCGCAGCGCAGAAAACGTCCCGAGAATCCAGTCGGCTCGGGCTGCGTTCCCTGCGCGCGGCGGTGCCGTTTGCCGGTCAGCGCGTCCGAGAAAGGGCATTCTCGGACGTGGCCGTCCGGGGCGAGCGCGAGCATGTTGGGCGTGGCCTACTACCACGTGCGCATCACGCTCGTAGACCGCCGACGCAGCTTGAACGACGAGCTCGCGCTCGATCTCTCCTGCGAACAGCTCGAACAGCGCTTCCTCGCGCCGCGGCGCGAAGGCCGCGCGATCACGATGCAAGGGCGCACCCTCGGCTGGGATGAGATCGACCGCATCCACATCAATCAGACCGAGCCGAGCTCTGCCCAGCTGCTGCCGACAATCCGGGCCGAGCGCCGGGCGAGCCCCGTGATCGCGCTCGGGATCTCCGATGAATGGGAGGTAACTAACCGCGGTCAGGACGTGACCGACAAGCTGATCACCGAGCCCGTCGGCGCCGAAGCTCCGCCACCAACGTCCGAGGCCACCTTCTTTCACGTGCGGCTCGAGCGCGGCGCATTGCGCCAAGCCCACGAGTTCAACCTCCGCTACGACGATGTCTGGCGGCGATTCGTGGTGCCGTGGCGCGAGGGCCGCCCAGTGACCGCCGAGGGCAAGGCGTTTGATCCCACCGAAGCCAGGCTGAAGATCCGCACCGGCCCGCGGCTGACCACCAGCCAGCGGTCGCTGGGCCAAGGCTGGGCAAACGCGGTCGAGTTCGCCGAGGAGGTCACCGACAAGCTGCTGTCCACCAGCTCGGGCCGCTCCTCCCAACCGACCGGTCGGGCCCATGGGAGTTCACGGCGAGACGCCCGCGCGGTCGCGGTGTTTCATGGCCGCGACGATCCAGCCCGCCAGGCCATCTTCGGCTTCCTGCGCGACCTCGATCTCAAGCCGCTCGGGTGGGGCGAGCTGGTGCGCGCTACCGGGACGGCCACTCCCTACACCGGCGACGTCGTCGACGTCGCGTTCGAGATCGCCCAGGCCGTCGTAGTCCTATTCACCCCCGACGACGAAGCCCGCCTTCACCCGCAGCTGTGCGCCGCCGACGAGCCCGGTCACGAGCAGCTGCTGACCACCCAGCCGCGCGCCAACGTCATCCTCGAGGCCGGGATGGCGATGATGAGCCACCCCAGCCAGACGATCATCGTCGAGATCGGCCGGCTGCGCCCGATCAGCAACCTCGCCGGGCGCAACACTGTGCGGATCACCGCTGGCGACGTCCCCGGCGCGATCAACGAGCTCGCCTCACGACTCGAGGCTGCGCAGTGTCCCATCAACCGCAACAGCCGCGATTGGCTAGGCGCAGAACGCTTCCAAAACCTGGACGCGCTACGTCGCCACGCTCAGGAGGCCTCCCCCGGCGCCGATGACTCGCTGCCGTCAGCCCTGAGCTCGACCGAGGATGAGACGACAGACGAGCTCGTTCTTGAGCTCCGCGCCGCCGCCGGCCGCGCAGGTGTCCGCCTTGACCAGCCAAACGATCAGCATCTGGCGACGTTCCTTCGCGAGCAACGAGAGGCGTTTTACTCCGCGACGCTTGCAGCGATCCCCACCCCCAAGCTCCTGCAGCAGGAGGCCAAGCGCCTGATCATCGAACTCGAACGCGCTGATGTCATAGCCCGCGGGCGTAAGCCTATGGGCGGTGGACACGGATGGCTGCTCAAGCGCTGATGACCGAGCTGGCTCACGGCCCATCTGGTGGCGTGCATGGAGAGGTGCTGGACCCGCGCTCGCTGGCTGCGCTCGCGGGCGAGGTCGCCCGCCGCCAGCCCTCCCCGGCCACCCGGTCCACCTACGCCGGGATCTACCGCGCGTTCTGCCAGGGCCTCGGTGCCGACGCCGGCGAGCAAGCCTTGACCGCCGTCAGCGTGCGTGCGTGGCGCGACTCGCTCGAGGCCCAAGGGCACTCTGCGGCCACGATCGCCAAGCACCTCTCCGCGCTCAGGACGCTCGCCGACGCGCTCGACGCCGACCCCCAGATCGCCAAGGTCCGCTCACAGTCAGCCGTCCGTGGCCAGCCACGCGCGATCAGCCACGACGAGTACCAGCGGCTGTTGCGTATGCCCGACCGTCGTACTCGCCAGGGCAAGCGCGACCTCGCGCTGCTGTACCTCCTCGGCTCTGCCGGGCTGCGCCGCTCCGAGGCCGCCGGCCTGCTGCTGGCAGACGTCGACGAGCACAAGCGCGCCGGTGATCCGCGCCTGCGCCAGGCGATCCACTGCTCGACCAGCTGGTGGGTGACCGTCCGCCGCGCCAAGCGCGGACGCAGCCGCCGAGTGCCCCTCGACCATGACGCGCTTGAGGCGATCATCGCCTGGGTCAAGATCCGACCCGACGCCGCCACCGAGCACCTGCTGCTCTCGCTGCCGCGCACCGGCAAACCTCCTGGGCCGCTGAGCACCCGCGACATCGCCCGGATCGTCGCCCGCCACGCACAGGCCGCCGGACTCCCACCAGATCGCCGGAGCCCGCACGTGCTGCGCCACACCTTCTGCACCCACCTCGCCGACGCGGGCGCCGACGTCGGCACGATCCGTGA
Organism: Solirubrobacterales bacterium; assembly: GCA_019240305.1. Classification (GTDB taxonomy): domain Bacteria; phylum Actinomycetota; class Thermoleophilia; order Solirubrobacterales; family Solirubrobacteraceae; genus Palsa-465. Next base: position 3,220 of record JAFAYP010000292.1, on the reverse strand, counting down.
GCTCGCCGGCCACGCCGACATCCGTACCACCACGATCTACACCGCGGTCAACGACGCGCGCTTACAGCAAGCCATTGCCGATCGCCACCGCCGCGGCATCCACGCCGCCGCCAGCGGATAGACCCGCTGCCACCACGCCTGCGCGACCACTGCCAAATCACCTGCGCGCGACACCGTCCGGTCACGTTTTCGCTCAAGCCCCACTCGGGCGGTCATACGGTCACGAAAAGAGGCGTTTCGTGACCATGCGCATCGCGGCAAAGGGTTCCTGCGACCGCTCGGCCAAACTCGGCTGCTTTACCGGACCATGCCAAACAGCCCCACAAGACCGGAGCTATAGGCCCGACGACCATGGAGGTGGCCACTGTTTGCACCGACTTCGACACCCGTCCACGTCAAGATTGTGGTCTGTGAGTGGAGATCCTGCCCAGTGAGCCTTCCGCCCAGAATCCGGGCTAGCTTAGCTAGTCGTGTCGGTTGCGATCCCTTAGTCGTCGCAGAATGGAGCGATCGGGTAATCCGGCTGCCCGCCGTAGGACATATCCACCGATGTTGCCGAGACCAAGGCCCAGAGCTATGGAGACAAGCCATTGACGTGTCAATATCCAGCAGATGGCGATGATGACCATCGCCAAAACGACGACTACCGCGTCAAACCGGTCTGCCCCCCGCACAAGCGCTAGCCTACCAGCTCCAACAGGCTACAGAAGGCGGGACAGCTGACACGGCCGCCAGTCGACTTCGGCCATCGGCGCGCGTCACCCACCTCGCGCTCACTTTCCAGACGCAGCACCGTACACTCCCGCAGCTGCTACGGCCTGGCCAGCCACACAGACCAGCGCACCGGCGCCCGTCTCTACCAGCACGCAACCGGCTCCTGTGACCACCTCACCGACCCCTGCGACGATATCACTAAAGAGGCCTTTGCCCGTGGGATCAGCAAGGTTGACAGGATCCTCGCCAGCGAATCCATACCGGTCATTTTGGCTCAAGTCACTGACGTGGCTCAACGGGTCTTGCTGGGTCCACCGCGCGTCGAGAGGATTCTCGTAGCGGGCGCCGTAGTGGTAGAGCCCGGTGCTGGTCTGGTAGCCGTCTTGGAAGCCGAAGGGGTTAGCGGTGGTGCCGGTGCTGTAGGTGGTGTTGCCGTAGGGGTCGTAGTTGTAGGCGCGGGCGAGATGCCCGGAGCTGTCGGTCAGCCCGATGACGTTGTCGTTGCCGTCGTAGAGGTAGTAGTAGGTCCCGGAGGGGGTGCGTTCGTCGATGTGCTGGCCGTTGATGTTGCGCGTGTAGTAGGTGCTCGAGCTGCCGCTCGGGGTGGTGGAGGCGAGGCCGAGGATGTCGTTGTGCAGCGTGCTGGTGCCGTCGCCGATGAGCTCGTCCTGCCCAGCGCCGAGGTAGGCGAAGCTGGTGGTGGTGCCGCTTATGGTCTCGCTGGTCATCTGCCCCAGGGCGTTGTAGGCCATGGTGGTGGCGTTGCCGTTGCTGGTCTGCTGCCCGTCGGCGTCGTAGCTGTAGCTGTACGCGCCGCTGGGCGGCGACCCGCAGCCGTTGGTCGAGGCGCCGGCGACAGACCAGCAGATCTCGTTGCCGGGGTTGTAGGCGTAGCTGGTGCTCGTGCCGTTGAGGGTGCTCTTGGTGATGTTGCCGTTGCCGTCCAGGGTGTAGGCGTTGTCGCGGACCTGGGTGGTGCCGTTCATGACCTTGGCGTCGGTGAGCCGGTTCAGCGCGTCGTAGGTGTAGGTCGTCTTGTTGCCGGTCTGATCGGTCACGGTGCTCTGCAGGTTCCCGTTGTAGGTGATCGCGCGGGTGATCGAGTAGGGGCTGCCGCCGGTCTGGTAGGTGTCTGAGACGTTGGTCAGCTGATCCAGGGCGTTGTAGGTCCGGCTGATCGAGGACCCGCCGGGGTACGTGACGCTCTTCAGATTGCCGTCGGAGTCATAGGCCAGCGCGGTCGCGGTGCTCGCGCCGGGGTCCAGTACCGAGGTGAGCTGGTTGGCGGGGTCATAGCCGTAGGTGACCTTGCCGCCGGCGTCGGTGAGGGCGGTGAGGTTGCTGGCGGCGTCGTAGTCGTAGTGGTCGGTGCTCGAATCGGGGTACTTGGCGTCGGTGAGCCGGTTCAGGCCGTCGTAGGCGAAGTTCGTCGCGCCCGCGTTGTCGTCGCGCTCTTGCAGGTTGCCGTCGGGGTCGTAGTCGTAGCCGATCGCGGCGACGATGGTGCCCGAGGCGTCCTTGTAGGTGGCAGTGTTGACGCGGTCCTCGCTGTCGTAGGTGTAGTCGACCTCATGCCCGGTGCCGCCGGAGACGCTTGAGATCTCGATCACCCGCTTGTCGCCGTCGTATTGCAGGCTGATCGGGTTCAGGCCCGACCCCGACGGCGGCGTGATCGTGGTCAGCAGATGCCCGGTGTAGCCGTAGGTCGTGGTGTTGCCGTCGGCGTCCTTGGAGCTGGCGACCGTCCCGTCGCTGTTGTAGGTCAGCGACGCCTGATTCTGGCTGCTGAGGCCGTCGGTGATCGTCTTCAGGTTCCCGTTGGCGTCGTAGGCGTAGTTGGTGTTGTTGGATTGCGCGTCGGTGCTCTGCGTGGGCTGATACTGGTTGGTGGTGTCGTTGTATTGCAGCCTCTCGGTCATCGCTCCGGACCCGGTGCCGTCCTGGATCTGCGTGACGTTGTCGCTGCTGCCGGACGCATACGTGAAGGTCTCGGGTGTGTTCAGCGCGCTGGTCAGCGTCTTGATGTAGCCGTCGGGCGTGTAGCTGCTCGAGCGGACGTTGCCGTTGGCGTCGGTCACCGAGGCGATCCGCCCCAGATCGTCGGCGCAGTAGGTCGTGTGATGGCTGTCGGGGTCGGTGACGATCGTCTCCTTCCAGCCTGAGTCGCCGGTGCACGGGCCGCTGGCGCCGGCGTAGGCGTAGCTGGTCGTCGGCCCGGTGCTATCGCTCGGATTCACGAGGCGGGTGATCGAGGTCGCGCGCTCGCTGGCGCCGGTGTCGTAGGCGACGTTGGTGATGTTCCCGTCGCCGGTGGTGATCTGGGTCAGGTTGCCGTAGCTGTCATAGCTGTAGGAGCTGGTGTTGTGATCGGGGTCGGTGTAGCTGGCCAGCTGCCCCGAGGCGTTCTGGGCGTAGGTGTAGACCCGGCCGGTGGGGTCGGTGATCTGGGTGATATAGCCGCCCGTCCAGGTCAGCGTGGTGGTGTCCCCGAAGGAGTCCTGGATCG
>JAFAYP010000275.1 GCA_019240305.1 Solirubrobacterales bacterium | reverse complement strand
CGTGGCCAAGGACACCACGACGATCGTCGATGGTGCTGGTGACAGCGACGGGATCAAGGGCCGCATCAACCAGATCAAGACCGAGATCGAGAACACCGATTCGGACTTCGACAAGGAGAAGCTCCAGGAGCGCCTCGCCAAGCTGTCCGGCGGCGTTGCCGTGGTCAAGGTCGGCGCGGCCACCGAGACCGAGATGAAGGAGAAGAAGCATCGCGTCGAGGACGCGCTCCAGGCGACCCGTGCGGCGCTCGAGGAGGGCATCGTCCCGGGCGGTGGTGTCGCGCTGCTGAACGCTCAGCAGGCGCTCGACCTCGAGTCGTTCGGCGAGGCCGACGAGCGGACCGGCGCGCGGATCGTGCGTCGTGCGCTCGAGGAGCCGCTGCGTCAGATCGCCGAGAACGCCGGGCTCGAGGGCTCGGTCGTGGTCAACGATGTGCGCAAGGCCGACAAGGGCCAGGGCCTGAACGCCGCGAACGGCGAGATGGTCGACCTGGTCAAGGAGGGCATCATCGACCCGGCCATGGTCACCCGCTCTGCTCTGCAGAACGCGGCGTCCATCGCCAAGAACATCCTGACCACCGAGGCCATCGTGGCCGAGGTTCCGGAGAAGGATGGCGGCGGTGCCGGCGGTGGCATGCCCGACATGTCGGGGATGATGTAATCCACTGCTGAGACGCAGACGCTTTGGAGGGCCCGGCGGTGACGCCGGGCCCTTCGTCTTTGGCTAGTTGGTGCGGGTGAGGGCGCCCGCGGCCAGGGAGGCGTAGATCTCGGCGGTGCGCCGCGCGACCTCGTTCCAGTCGAAGCGCAGCACGTGCTCGCGTGCCTCGGCGATCAGCTGGGCGCGGGAGGCGTGGTCGGTGAGGACCCGCTCGAGCACGGCTCCGAGCGCGGTGGCATCGCGCGAGGGGAACCGCAGCCCGACGGTGCCGCCGACCGGCACGACCTCGCGCAGGCCGCCGGTGTCGGCCACCACGCACAGGCAGCCCGAGGCCATCGCCTCGAGAGCCACCAGCCCGAACGGCTCGTAGATCGACGGGACGATGCACAGGTCGGACACGCGGTAGAGCGAATGGAGCCTGTCGTCGCCGACCCACCCGAGGAACACGCCGTGATCGGAGAGGCCCAGACGACGGGCCTGGCGCTTGAGCTCGGCCTCGGCCGTGCCGGTGCCGGCGATCACGAAGCGCAGCCCGCCGATCCGGCGCACGAGAGGAGCGAGGGCGTCGAGCGCGAGGTGAAACCCCTTCTCGTAGACGAGCCGCCCGACCAGCAGGACGAGCAGCTCCTGGGGGGCGGCGTACCTGGAGCGGAGAGCCGCCAGGTCGGGGTCGACGGGCTCGAGGTCCCGCGGGTCGATGCCGTTGGGAATCGCGGTTACCTTGGCGGGGCGAACGCCGAACACGTTGGCCACGTGGACACGCATGTAGCGCGAGCAGGTGATCACATGGTCGGCCCGGCGGACCATCGCGCGCTCGGCGGCGTGGATGTGCGACTGCGGGTGGTTCTGAACCCAGCCCTGGTGGCGTCCGTACTCGGTGGCATGGACGGTGACCAGCCAGGGTCGCTCGATCTGGCGGGCGGCCAGCTCGGCGGCGCCGGCCACCAGCCAGTCGTGGGAGTGCACGAGGTCGAACTCGTAGCGCTCGCACAGCTCGACGGCCAGGGCGTGCATGTCGCGGTTCATCGCGTCGACCCAGCGAACAAAGGCGGACGGGTCGCGCGGGAACTGAGGTTCCCGCACCCGGTGGACGAGCACGCCGTGCTGGTCGGCGTCGGCCGGGAGCCGACCCCCGCCGCGAGTGAGCACGTGGACCTCGACGCCGTCGCGGACCAGCCCCTCGGAGAGCTTCCGCACGTGGCGGCCGAGGCCGCCCTCGATCACCGGCGGGTACTCCCAGGAGATGATGAGGACGCGCATCGCCGGCAGGGTGGGTGGGGACCTTATCAATGTGGGCGTTTCGTGACACCATTACGTGTCATGACGAATGTGCAGGGCAGCATCACGCCGATCGCCCGGGCCGCCGACCCGATCGATCCCGGCGTCCGCATCGGCCACACCCACCTGCGCACGGCCGACATCGACCGGATCCGGGCGTTCTACGTGGACGTGCTGGGGTTCGACGTGATCTCCGAGGCGCGCGACGTGCCGGGGTGGGGCACCACCGGGGACATCCTGTTCGTGTCGGCCGGCGGCTACCACCACCACCTGGGCTTCAACACCTGGAAGTCTCGCGGCGGGCCGCCCACCCCGGACGGTGTGACGGGTCTCCATCACGTGGCGCTGGCCTATCCGACGCGGCGAGCGCTGGCCGACGCCTATCGCCGGCTGAAGGCGGTCGACTGGCCGATCCGGCAGGCCACCGACCACGGCACGCACGAGGCCATCTACATCGTCGATCCCGACGGCAACACGCTGGAGTTGATGTGGGACCGGCCGGCCGAGGAGTGGCCGCGCGACGAGCAGGGCCACGCCGCCGCCCAGTTCGGCCCGGACCTCGATCTCGACGGGTTGTTGCGCGAGCTGGACTAGACCCGGTTGGTGAAGCGGACCCGCCGGTGTCCGGCGTCGGCCGAGCAGGTGACCTGGTAGGTCTGGCCGTTCACCGTGTGGGGGGCAATGCACCGCCAGCGGTGAACGGTGCAGGTGCCGGGCTTGGCGCTCCCGTCCACCCAGTGGCAGGTGTTACCGGGGATCTTGAGCTTGGCGAACCACTCGCGGACGAGCGTGCGTGCTTTGGGGCAGGTCGTGCCCTGCTGCGAGTCGATTGATTTCAACGCCAGCGGCATGCCCTGGGTGGAGCAGCGTAGCCCGGTCGCGGCGGTGGCGGGATCTGCGGTGGTGAGCTGCCATGTCCCGGCGCACGTGTAGGCGAGGCCGAACGTGCGGGCGCCGAACACACCCGGGTCAGGCCCGACGATATGGGCGGTGATCTTGTTGTAGACCGTGCGGTGGAGGTTGGTGCAGAAGGTGCGGCGGCTGAGCGTCACGCGGACCGGATAGGTGTAATTGATGTGGCTCGGGCGCTCCTGCTCGACCGCCCGTCCGACCGCGACCGCCTTGGCACCACCCCAGGAGCGCCACCGCAGTCCATCGACCGTCAAGTCGCCGTCGCCGCTCAGCGTCATCGCGTGCGGCTTGTACTTAAGCTGCTGGCGCACCACCACGCGATCCTTGGCCAGCGCCACCGTGGCGGCCGAGGCGAGCACGATGATCATCAGCACGATGAGCCGGGCGTACCGCATCTGGCCGCAGCCTACAACCGTTCGAACACGGCCACGCCGGGTTCGCCGACCACGCCGGCGACCGACTGGCGGCTGTCGAACGAGCGCTCCTCGCCGCGCAGCACGTCGCGCCAGTGGCCGCCCGGCAGCTCGGTGAGCGTGCCCTCGAACGGGGCGCCGCGCAGGGCGACGACGACCAGCACGTCACCGCCGCGCACGAACGCGCAGGCGCCGGGGCCGGCGTCGAGGGGCTCATAGCCGCCGGCGAACGGCTCCGGCCGGCGGCCGCGCAGCCCCAGCAGCCGGAGCGTCACGAACAGCTTGCGAGTCTGCGCCGCGGGAGGTGAGCCGCCCATCAGCCGGCGCAGCATGGCCTGGCGCCAGTCGAAGTCGACCGGCCGGCGGTTGTCGGGGTCGACCAGGGCGCGGAATGGCAGCTCATCGCCCTGGTAGATGTCGGGGATGCCCGGCACGGTCAGCTTGAGCACGAGCTGGCCGAGGGCGGCGCGGTCGCCGGCCTGTGCGACTTGTCCCACGAACGGCTCGAAGTCATCCAGGAACGCGCGCTCGTCGTAGAGCGCGTTGGCGAAGCGCCTGACCGCCGCCTCCCAGTCGTGATTCTGCTCCACCCAGTTGGTGTTGCGCTTGGCCTCGCGCAGCGCCTTCTCGAGGTAGGCCTCGATCCGGTCCGCAGCGATCGGCCAGGCGCCGACGAGCGTCTGGAACAGGAAGTAGCGCTCGACGTCGTCGGGGGCACCGTCGTTCGAGCGAAGCGGATCGGTCAGCTCGAACCACCGGGTGACATGCGTGGTCCACTCCTGAGACATCGAGGCCAGCGCGCCGATCCGCGCGCGCACGTCGGCCGAGCGCTTGGCGTCGTGGGTCATCGTGGTCAGCAGGTTCAGCGGGAAGCGCTCGGCTCGCTCGGCGTTGCCGGCGTGGAATTTGTTCACGTCGATCCCGAAGCGCGATGGGTCGCCGCCCACGTCGTTGAGCGCGATCAGCCGGTTGTAGCGGTAGAACGCGGTGTCCTCGACGCCCTTGGCCATGATCGCCGGGGTGGTCTGCTGGAAGCGGGTGACGAACCCGGGCGGGGCCTCGCGTTGCAGCAACAGCATGGACGCGATCGTCGCGTCCATTCCCGACTCCGCGATAGCTCGGCGGTCCTCGTCGCTCACGCGTCCCGCGGCGGGGTCGATGTACGTCCGGTACACGGGCAAGGACGCGAGGGCCTGCTCAACCTCGGTCTTTGGCGCTGCAGTTCGGTATAGCTCACCTGAATCGCCAAAGAGCTCGCGGAGCAGGCGGTCGACGTCCTGCGCGAACGGCCCGCGGACCTGCTCGAGTTTTGCCTCGTGCGCCACCTCGCCGAACGGGCGCGCGTCGCCTGACACCTGCTCCCAGAGCGCGGTCAGCGGCGCCTCACCATTACGGTCGACGAACAGTGCGCACGCGTCGTTGAGGAACTCGTAGCCGACCGTCCCGCACACCGGCCAGTCGCGCAGGTGCTCGTCGGGATCGAGGATCTTCTCGACCCACACCCGGTCGACCCCGCGGTCCCGCAGACGCGACAGGTAGCTCGCGGGGTCGGCGAGCCCGTCCGGGTGATCGATCCGCACGCCGTCGATCACCCCCTCGCGGGCGAGCGAGACCACCAGCGAGTGCGTCTCCTCGAATACCGCAGGATCCTCCTGGCGCACCCCGGCCAGGTCCCCGATGTCGAAGAAGCGCCGGTACACCCCGGTCGACTCCTCCACGTCGAAGAACTGCGACCGCAGCGACGGGTCGGCCCAATAGCGGTTGGCGTCATCGGCCGCCATGTGATTGGGGACCACGTCGAGGATCACGCCCATGCCGGCGTCTCGCGCCGCCCCGGACAGCGCCCGCAAGGCATCCGAACCGCCGAGGTCGTCGGACACGCGGCGGGGATCGATCACGTCGTAGC
>JAFAYP010000352.1 GCA_019240305.1 Solirubrobacterales bacterium | reverse complement strand
TACGTGGTCGCCTTCGTGCTCGCGCTGGCCTTCGTGCTGCTGCTGGTGTGCTTCCGATCGGTCGTCGTGCCGCTGGTGGCGATCGTGCTCAACCTGCTATCGGTCGGCGCCGCCTACGGCGCGCTCGTGCTGATCTTCCAGCACCGGTGGGCGCAGAGCCTGCTCGGCTTCCACTCCGACGGGGCCCTCATCTCTTGGCTGCCGCTGTTCCTGTTCGTGGTGCTGTTCGGGCTCTCGATGGACTACCACGTATTCATCCTGAGTCGCGTGCGCGAGGGTGTCGACAGCGGGATGAGCACCGACGACGCCCTGCGGCACGGCATCACCCGGACGGCGGGTGTCGTGTCGGCCGCCGCGCTGGTCATGGTCGGCGTGTTCTCGCTGTTCGGCACAGCGAGCTCACTCGATCTCAAGGAGGCTGGGGTGGGTCTGGCCGTCGCCGTCCTGCTCGACGCCACCGTGGTGCGTGGCGTGCTGCTGCCCGCCACCATGAAGCTGCTCGGCGAGCGCAACTGGTACCTGCCCCGCCGGCTGGCCTGGTTGCCCCGGGCCAGCCTCGAGGGTCGGACGCGCGCCGGGTCGGTCGGCCGGCCGCAGCCTCAGACGCGGTAGCGCTCGGTGACCGCCGCCAGCTGAGCTGACAGCTCGTTCAGCCTCTCGGCCGCCATCTGCGACTGGTGCGCGCCCTCCAGGAACTGCTCGGTTCCCTGGTTGACGTCACCCATGGCCTGGGCGATCTGCTCGATCCCGACGCTCTGCTGGTGAGCGGACGCGGCGATCTGCTGGGCGGCGCCGAACGATTCCTGGATGGTGTCAGACAGGCTGCGGATGCCCTCGCCGGCGCGATCGGTGAGCTCGAGCCCGTGCTCGACGACCTTGGTCCCCTCCTGGCTGGCGTGGACCGCGGCCTCGGTCGCGCTCTGGACGTCGCCGAGAATCGCCTCGACCTGCGCGGTGGCGGCCTTGGACTGCTCGGCCAGCTTGCTGACCTCCTCGGCTACGACCGCGAAGCCCTTACCGTGCTCGCCGGCCCGGGCCGCCTCGATGCTCGCGTTGAGCGCGAGCAGCTTGGAGCGGTCGGCCAGCCCGTTGACGGTGGCGGTGATCTCACCGATCTGCTGGGTGCGATCGGACAGGGTGACGATGTCGCGGGCGATCTCGTCGACCCGCTGGCGGATCTCCTCCATCGCGGTGGTGATCGCGGCCACCGCCTCGGTGGCGTGATTCGAGACCTGAAGCGACTCGCTGGCCCGGTCCGCCACGTCGCTGGCCATCTGCGCGGTGTCCTCGGCAGCCAGGCGCAGCTCGTTGACCGTCGATGACGTCTGGCTGATGGCCGCCGACTGGGAGCTCGCGCTGTCGGTGTGCCGGTTGACCGACGCGAGGATCTCGGCCGTGGACACGCCGATGTCCTGGGCGCCGGACTGGATGTGCCGCGAGATCTCGGCCAGGCCCTCGACCATGCTGTTCAGGCTCTGGGACAGGCCGCGGAGGTCCTCGCTGCCGTCGGCGTCCACCGTGCTGCGCAGATCGCCGTCGGCCACCTGGGCAGCGAACTCCGAGTAGGCACGCACGGCGGCCTGAAGGGCCTCGCGGGATTCGCGCTCCACCTCGGCCGAGTCGGCCAGCTGGCGGTGGCGCTCCTCGGTCAGGGCCTGCATCCGCCGCAGGGCCAGCCCGAAGCGGACGCCGGCAGCCACCAGCGTGGCGGAGGCCAGCCCGAGGGCAATCTGGCTCACGTGCGTAAGCGACCCCACGAACAGGATGATCAGCGACAGGCCGGCCGCGACGCCCGGGATGGTGAACCCGGAGCTGGTCTCCTTGAGCTCGGACTCGTCAGGACGATAGGCCGGCACCCAGACGGCCAGCGAGAACAAAAACAGCGAGAGGGGCCAGGCCAGGGAATTCCAGAAGAAGCCGAAGTGGGTGGCGCCGATGCCGCTTCCGAACAGCGCGCACACGTCGCCGATCGCGTTGGAGAGGCCGCCGGCGGCCATCAGGTACCAGCGCTTGCGGCGGCCGGCGGGCAACATCGCCGCGGCGATGAGCGTGAGGATCATCAGCAGGATGTCGCCGACCGGGTAGATCAGGTTCCACGCGACGGTCACCGAGTCAGCGCCTGATGCCTTCTGGATCGTCCCGAATCCAAACGCGACCAACGCTGCCGCGGCCGTCAGCGCGGCCACAACGCCATCGAGGTAGTTGGCGGACGTGAACTTCCTGACCTCCTGGCGCATCAACAGCATCACGCCGATGTAGCCCACCGGGAAGAAGCCGGCCCACAGGTAGTTCGGCAGTGACGGCGTGGGGGGTCCGGACTCGATCGTGTTGGCGAAGTCGCCGAGCGCCCACAAGCACATGCCGATCCCAAGGGCCAGGCAGAAGCGCCGATCCC
>JAFAYP010000102.1 GCA_019240305.1 Solirubrobacterales bacterium | reverse complement strand
CAGGACATCATCGCGATCCTGGGTATCGACGAGCTCTCCGACGAGGACCGGCTGACCGTCAACCGGGCGCGCAAGATCGAGCGCTTCCTGTCGCAGCCGTTCCACGTGGCCGAGCAGTTCACCGGCACGCCGGGCGTGTACGTGCCGATCGCCGAGTCGATCCGGGGTTTCAAGGAGATCCTCGAGGGCAAGCATGACGACCTGCCCGAGCGCGCGTTCTTCATGAAGGGGACGATCGACGAGGTCGTCAAGGACGCCCGCGGTGACAGCGGGGATGACTCCGACTCCGACTCAGACGAGGGCGATTCGGACAAGGACGCGTCGGAGGAGAACGACTCGGAGCGCGACCGGGGCGACGAGACCGAAGCCAAGACTGATTCCGATTCTGATTCTGATTCTCACTCGGAATCGGATTCAGACTCGGACTCCGACGACGACAAGGAGTAGGCGCTCGTGGCCCACGAGAAGTTCCGGGTCGAGGTGCTCACCCCTGACGGGGCCGTGTTCGACGACGAGGTCGAGATGGTCTCGACCAAGACGGCGGTCGGCTCGATCGGCGTGCTGGCCCACCACCAGCCCCTGCTGGCGATGCTCGACCCGACCGAGCTGCGGCTGTACACCAACGAGTCCGAGACCGTGCGCTTCGCCCAGGCCGAGGGGTACCTCCAGGTGGCCGACAACCGGGCGCTGATCCTCGTCGAGGAGGCACACGCGCCGGGCGATCTGGACGCCGGGAGCCTGCGTGAGCGGCTCCAGCAGGCCGAGCGAGAGCTCGAATCGGCCGGTGACGACACCGAGAAGCGCCGGGTGGCCGAGCGCGACAAAAAGCGTCTGGAGATGTTTCTCAGCATCGCCGAGAGCGGCTGACGAAGCGCTCAGCCGCCGAGCAGCGAGTGGCCTTGATTGACGAGCTGACACTGGCCGAGCGGCTCATCTCCTACGACACCTCCAAGCCGGAGGAGATCGTCGCCGCGGCAGGATTCGTCAAGGGGTGGCTCGAATCTCGCGACATCGAGGTGCGCCACCACGATCACAACGGTCTGCCCGTCCTCGTGGCGGAGGTCGGACCGCCGGCGAGCGACGGCGGCGATCATCCGTGTGTGGCGTTCCACGGGCATCTCGACGTGGTACCGGCCGAGCCGGAGCAGTTCCACCCCCGCATCGAGGGTGACCGGCTCGTGGGCCGCGGCGCCTATGACATGAAGGGTGGGCTGGCCGCGATGATGTGCGCGCTCAAGGACGTCGAGCGCCAGACCGCGGTGCGGGTTCGCCTGATCTGCGTGCCCGACGAGGAGTCCGAGGAGATCGACGAGCGCTCCACCGACGGCGTGGTGCAGCGCGGACTGGGCGGCAACTTCGCGATCACCGGTGAGCCGACCAACCTGCACATCGGCGTGGAGGCCAAGGGCGTGCTGGCCATGCTGATCGAGGTGCGCGGACGTGCGGCCCACAGCTCCACGCCATGGCTGGGCGACAACGCGGTGCTCAAGGCGGTCGACGTGTTCCGAGCGATCGAGTCGCTGCCGTTCTCGCGCGAATCCTCCGAGATGTTCGACCGGCCGTCGATCAACCTGGGACGGATCGAGGGCGGCGACGCGCTCAACAAGGTCCCGGACCGGTGCCGCATGGCCGTCGACATCCGCTTTCTGCCTGGCCAGGACCCCGAGGAGATCATGGGGCAGATCGCGCGGATCCCGGAGGCGCGGGTCACCAAGTCGTTCATCTTCCCGCCGGTCAGCGTGCCGCGCTCGAACCCCTACGTGCGCGCGCTGCGCGACGCCGTGGCCCGGGCCATCCCCGACAAGGAGGTCATGAGCGTCGGGCGCGATGGCGCCTCGGACGCGGTGGCGTTCATGGCCGCGGGCATCCCGGCCGTCGAGTTCGGCCCGGACGGCGCCGGTCACCACGGCCCCGAGGAATGGGTGTCGGTGTCCTCGCTGGCCCGGTACCGGCGCTCGCTGGTGAGCTTCGTGCGCTTGCTGCCGATCTGGCTCGAGCGGCCCGCCAGCGCGGACGTCTCGCCGGCCGATAACGGTCAGGTTGCCGCCGAGGACGGCCGCGGCGGATTGACCGCGATCGAGGGAGGGCGCTCGTGAGGCTGATTCCCCACTCCCGGGGAGGGATGCTGTGGCGCTTCGCGCTGGCTGGCGTGCTGATCGTCGGCTTCGCGGCCAGCACCACCGCGGTCGCCGGCCTGCTCCAGGTTCGCCAGATCACCAAGTACCTCGACGTGACGCCCGCCTTCAAGGCATCGACGTCGGTCACGGTTCCCAATCCAGGCAGCGCCCAGACGATCTTGCTGATCGGGTCCGATCATCGCGCCGGGACGCCGTTCAGGGACGTCAATACCGACACGATGATGCTCGTGCGGATGGATCCGAGTTCCTCGACGATCAACCTCCTGTCGGTTCCGCGCGACCTCAAGGTGACGATCCCGGAGGGCGGGGCGCTCGTCACCAACAAGTTGAACGCGGCTTACTTCTACGGCGGGCCCGGGCTGCTGATCAAGATCCTCCAGCAGCAGGTGTTCCCGGGGCTGAAGGTCAACCACGTGATCGACGTCGGGTTCGGCGGCTTCGTGAAGATGATCAACGCGATCGGCTGCGTGTACACCGATGTCGACCACCGCTACTACAACAACACTGCGGTGACCGACTACTCGAGCATCGATCTTCAGGGGGGCTACCAGAAGCTGTGCGGCACCGATGCCCTGTCGTTCGTCCGCTTTCGCCACACCGACACGGACATCGTCCGCAACGCCCGCCAGCAGGACTTCATCCGCTGGGCCAAGTCCCAGTTCACCCAGAGCCAGATCATCAATGATCGCAACGCGCTGCTGAAGATCCTGGGCGAGAACGCGACGACCGACCACAATCTGCACACCACCGACGGCCTGATCAACCTGTTCGACCTGGCGGCGTTCTCGGCCGGGGGAACGATCAAGCAGATCCCGTTCCCGGCGCTGCTCCTGCCGTGTGCCCCGCTCTCTCCGACCGCGAGCAGCACCCTCCAGCAGACGCCCTGCTACGTCGGGGCGACCAGTGCCCAGGCCGAGGCCGCCGCCTTCCATGCCTTCATGACCCCGACCGTCGGCCATCCGGCTCCCGCCGGTGCACCGGCCACGTCGACGCGCGCGGGCGGAAAGTCCGGCGGTGGCGGTGGCGGTGCGACTGCCGGCCTGAGCGCCGACGTCGGGGACGGCGAGGGCCAAGCCCACGTGCTGGGGAAGATCGGGATGCCGATCTACTTCCCCAAGCTGATCGAGAGCGGCTCGAGTTACTGCTCGGACAGCACCAGCCTGTGCCCCGTCGAGCAGGGCGCGACCGGGGCGGCCTACCCGCGCGCCTACCTGCTCCACGATCGCCAGGGCGTCGCCCACTACGCCTACCGGATGACGCTCGAGATCAATCCGGTGCTCGGTCAGTACTACGGCGTGCAGGGCACGACCTGGCTGAACCCGCCGATCCTGAGCAGCCCGACCCAGACCAAGATGGTGAACGGCAAGCAGCTGCTGCTGTACGCCAACGGCGGCAAGCTCAGCCTGGTCGCCTGGCGCACCCCGCAGGCCGTGTACTGGATCTCGAACACGCTGACCGAAGACATCCCGAATCGTCAGCTGGTCGAGATCGCGGCGTCGTTCATGAAGGCCGGCTAGCTACCCTCCGGGCGATGGCAAGGTCGAGAGAGCCGATCGCGGTGATCGGCACCGGATACGTGGGACTGGTCACCGCCGCAGGATTCGCCGAGCTCGGCAGCGAGGTCTGGTGCGTCGATATCGATGCCGGGAAGATCGCGCAGCTCGAGCGGGGCGAGATCCCGATCTACGAGCCAGGGCTGGCCGAGTGCGTGGCGAGAAACCGTGAGCGTCTGCGCTTCTCGACCGAGCTGGCGCCCGCGCTCGAGCACGCCCGGCTGCTGTTCGTGGCCGTGGGGACACCGCCGACCTATTCGGGCGATGCCGATCTGGGTGCCGTGCACGCCGTGGTCGACGCGATGCCGCGCTCCGACCGCCACGCTCTGGTCATGAAGTCGACCGTGCCGGTTGGGACAGGGGCGGCGATCCGCCGGAGCTTCGTCGAGCGGGGCAAGCCGGACTTCGCCTACGTCTCGTGCCCGGAGTTCCTCAAGGAGGGCTCCGCGCTCGAGGACTTCCTGCACCCCGATCGGGTCGTGGTGGGGGACGCCGGCGACTGGGCCGGCGATGCCGTGATCGAGCTCTACGCGCCGCTGGACGCGCCGCTCGTGCGAACCGACATCGCCAGTGCCGAGATGATCAAGCTGGCCGCCAACGCATTTCTGGCCACCAAGATCTCGTTCATCAACGAGATCGCCAACGTATGCGAGGAGACCGGCGCAGACGTGCTCGAGGTGGCCCGGGGGATGGGCCTGGACCGGCGGATCGGCGGGCATTTCCTGAAGCCGGGCATCGGCTTCGGCGGCTCGTGCTTTCCCAAAGATGTCTCAGCGTTGAAACAGCTCGCCGGCAACTCGGGCTATCACTTCCAGCTCTTGACCGCGGTGATCGAGGTCAACGAGCTGCAGAAGCGGCGGGTGATGGGCAAGCTGCAGAAGCACCTGGGCTCGCTGGTCGGCAAGACCGTGGCGCTGCTCGGGCTGGCGTTCAAGGCGAACACCGACGATATGCGCGAGGCGTCCTCGCTGGTGCTCTCGGCGCGCCTGCAGGCCGATGGCGCCCGGGTCCGCGCGTTCGATCCGATCGCCGAGAGCGAGGCGCGCAAGCTGATGGGCGGGGTCGAGTTCGCCGACGATGCGCTGGGCGCCGTCTCGGGGGCGGATGCCGTGGTGATCGTCACCGAATGGCCCGAGTTCGCCGAGCTCGACTGGTCCGAGGTGGCCGAGCGGATGCCGGGCCGGCTGGTGATCGACGGGCGCAACTTCGTCGACCCGGCGACCGTCCGGGCGGCGGGCTTCGTGTACGAGGGCATCGGACGCTGATGACGTCGAACGGCACGGCATGCAGGCTCTGATCCTGGCCGGCGGGGAGGGGACTCGCCTGCGCCCGCTGACCTCGACGATCCCCAAGCCGGTGGTTCCGCTGGTGGGCCGGCCGTTCATCGCCTACATGCTCCAGTGGCTGCGCCGGCACGGCATCGAGGACGTGATCCTCGGCTGCGGGTTCATGGCCGACGCGGTGCGCGGCGTGCTGGGTGACGGCTCGGAGCTCGGGATCCGTCTGCGCTACCTCGAGGAGCCACGTCCGCTTGGCACCGGCGGCGCGCTCAAGTTCGCCGAGGATCTGCTCGACGAGCGCTTCTTCATGCTCAACGGCGACGTACTCACCGACACGGACCTGACCGCCCAGCTCGAGCAGCACGAGCGGACCGGGGCGCGGGCCACGCTCGCGCTGTATCCGGTCGAGGACCCGTCGGCCTACGGTTTGGTCCGCTGCGATGCCGACCGATCGGTCCGCGAGTTCATCGAGAAACCGGGGCTCGAAGAGCTCGACACGAACCTGATCAACGCCGGCGCCTACATCCTCGAGCGCGACGTGCTCGCGGGCATGCCGCCGGCGGGAACCAACGTGTCGATCGAGCGGGAGTTGTTCCCGACGTTGGTGGGGCGGGGCCTGTACGGCTATGAGGCCAACGGCTACTGGATGGACATCGGGACGCCCGAGCGCTACCTGCAGGCCACCTACGACATCCTCGAGGGCAAGGTGAGCACCGAGGTGGGACGCGAGCTGGGCGGCCGCGGCCTGGCCCTGGTCGATGCCTCGGCGGTCGAAGGACGGGTGGTTGCTCCGGTGATGGTGGCCGCCGGCTGCTCGGTGGCCCCGCGCGCCATGGTGGGTGATCGAAGCGTTCTCGGCGAGGGCGTGACGATCTCCGAGCGGGCGCGGGTGGAAGCCTCGGTGCTGCTCGAGCGAGTCACGGTGGGCGCCGGCACCACGATCACCGGCTCGATCGTCGGCCGTGGTGTGACCATCGGCGATGGCTGCCACATCACCGGCGGGGTCGTCGTCGGGGAAGGGGTCACGATCGGGTCGGGAAACACGCTGGCGGCCGGCGCGCGTATCTTCCCGGGCGTGGAGCTGCCCGACGGAGCGATCAGATTTTGAGCACGACGGTCGATCTCACCCGCGGCGCGATCGAATCGATCGACTCGGCGCGTCACATCGACGACATCCTCGGCCTCGGCGATCACCTGCGCGACGCCCTGTGGCGCGTCGAGTCGGCGAACCTCGAGCCGTACGACACTCCGGGTGGCTTGGTCGTCGCCGGCATGGGCGGCTCGGCCATCGGCGGCATGCTGGCCCGGGAGGCCCTGGGCGATCGGGCCTCGCGGCCGATCATGCTGGCCCGCGACTACGCCTTGCCCGCGTGGGCAACCCCCGACACGATGGTGCTATGCGCCAGCTACTCGGGCAACACCGAGGAGACGCTCGCCGTTTACGAGGCTGCCGGTGCACTCGGCGCACAGCGGATCGTGGCCACCACCGGCGGCAAGCTGGCCGACGGCGCCCGGGCCGAGGGCGTCCCGGTGATCCCCCTCCCGGGCGGATTTCAGCCCAGGGCGGCGGTGGCCTACTCGCTCGTGGTCGCGCTCGAGGTGGCGGGACTGTGCGGCGCCGGCGAGCGGCTGCACGCCGAGATCGACGTCGCCGCCGCGCACGTCGAGCAGATGGTGGAGATGTGGGGGCCGGACGCCCCGGGCGACAGCCTGGCCAAGGAGCTGGCCCGCGGGCTGAACGGGACCATCCCCCAGATCGCCGGCTCCGGGCTGACCGCCCCGATCGCCTATCGCTGGAAGACCCAGATCAACGAGAACGCGAAGCTGCCGTGCTTCCACCACGAGCTCCCCGAACTTGACCACAACGAGATCGCCGGATGGCAGGGGGCGAGCCAGCTCGGTCGCTTCAGCGCGGTGTTCCTGGATGACTCGGACCTGCATCCGCGGATCCGCCAGCGGATCGAGCTCACGCGCGGCCTGATCGAGGCGGAGGCGGCGGGAACCTACCGGGTCGAGAGCGTCGGCCAGAGCCGGACCGAGCGGCTGATCTCGCTCGTGCTCCTGGGTGACCTGGTGTCGCTCTATCTGGCGGTGCTGCGTGAGGTCGATCCGACCCCGGTGCCCAACCTGGATCGCCTGAAGAGCGCGCTGGCCCGGGGCTAGTGTCGTGAAGCGACACTAGGCGGACCCGGAGCGGCGCACCGCCCGGGTGCCCTCACCTGTATGGCGAAGGCCCCGGACGGTGTCCGCAACCCCTTGCTTGGCTCCCCAGCCCTTTACCTCAAGGCGATGCCGCGCTGCTCGTAGAGTCGGCGGTCGGCCGTGCCCAGGAGCTCCTCGAGCGTGTCGCCGTCGTTCGGGAAGGCGGCGATGCCGATCGTGAGCTCCCATGGCTCGCGAATCTCCATGCCCGAGCGAGCCTCCTCGACGCGAGCCTGGATCCGGCGGATGACCGGCTGGGCGCCCTCGGCGGTCTGCTCGTCGAGCAGCAGCGCAAACTCGTCGCCGCCGATCCGCCCGACGACGTCGTCGGCCCGGGCCGATTCCCGCATCAGGCCGGCCACGGTCTTGATCAGCTCGTCGCCCATCAGGTGGCCCTCGGTGTCGTTGACCGTCTTGAGCCCGCGGACGTCGACGTAGGCGAGCACGAAGGGGCGCTCGTAGCGGCTGGCGCGCGCGATCTCACGCTCGGCGGCGTCCATGAACCCACGGCGGTTGAGGATGCCGGTCAGCGCGTCGGTGGCGGCCGCGGTCGAGATCGCCGCGAACTCACGCTCGCGCCGGCGAGCCCGGCGGCTGGAGCGCAGAGCGATCCCCGCGAAGGCCAGAGCCATCGCGAAGGCCGCGCCCAGCGCCATCCACACCGCGGTCGGGACGACGTTGACGAAGTGGTCGATCACCTGGACGCTCGTGCTGATCGGTGTCGGCAGGCCCGAGCCACCCGAGGAGCGGTGCGTCGGCTTTGGCGTCTTCTTGGTTGCTGGCGTAGCAGCGTGAGCGGCGGTGCCCGCCGAGGCGAGGAGCGCGCCGGCGGCCGGCGCGGCCGGGACACGCGAGACCGTGCCGGCGGCCGTCGCGCCCGTGCCGGCGCGGCCGAGCGTCGAGCCGGTGTTCGAGTGGCTGGCCGACTTGCCCTTGGTCACGCGCCCGAGGCGGGTCGAGGTCGCGGTGAAGGTCGGGATCCCGGTCAGCGAGATCGAGCCGGTTGACGAGTTGGTGGTCGGGGCGCCCGGGGTCGACGTCGCGGTCGAGCTCGACCCGGTGCTCGGCAGCGAGGTCGGCAGCGAGCCGGTGCTGGAGACCGCACTGGTCGGCGTCGGCGAGACGGTCGGGTCCGTCGGGACCGACCCGTCGCCCGGCAAGAAGCTCGTGGTCGCGGACGGCGAGGTGCTCGAAGGCAGCGAGGCGGGGACCACGCCACCACCGTCGGTGCCATCGATGCAGCGGCCATGGCACTCGGTGGTGCTAGGGCTGGGGGTCGAGCTGCCGTTCTGGCTTGGACGCCCGTTCTCGTCCGGGATCGTGACGAGTTGCCCGGTGCCGGTCGTGGCCGTCGTCGTCGAGGTCGAGGTGCCGGTCGTCGCCGTCGTCGAGGTGCCGGTCGTGGTCGTGCCGGGCGTGCCCTGCGATCCCTGGTCGTCCGGATCCCCCTGCGTATCGGAGGGGTCCGTGCCGGTGGAGGGGTTCGTTCCGGTCGCGCCGGCGCCGGCGTTTGCGGTCGCGCCGGTCGGCGTCGTGGCGTCGTCGTTGGTGGACGTCGGCGGCGGGGTCGCCGGCTGCGGGGTGGTGTCGGTCTGGGTCGTGGTGGGCGCCGGGGTGGTGCTCGTCTGGGTAGTCGCCGTCGTGCTCGTCTGGGTGGTCGCCGTC
>JAFAYP010000059.1 GCA_019240305.1 Solirubrobacterales bacterium | reverse complement strand
GTGGAAGATCGAGGGCGTCGACGAGCAGTCCGATGCGGCGATGCTGGCCGAGCAGGCCCGCTCGGGTCAGGGCCGCGAGGGCGTCACGTGCGTGCTGCTCGGGCGCGGCGCGTCAACCGAGAAAGTGGAGCAGTGGCTCCGTGAGGCCGCGCCGGTCGACGGGTTCATTGGGTTTGCGATCGGCCGCTCGATCTGGTGGGACGCCTTGAAGGGGTTCCTGGGCGAGGAGCTCGATCGCGAGGCCGCGGCCGCACAGATCGCGGACAACTATCTGCACTTCGTCCGCGTGTACGAGCAGCAGACCGTTCACTGATCTGCCGCAGCCGGTCCATACCTACATAACGCTCGCGCGCTTCGCTTGGTAGGCTCGCCGCCCATGGCGATGAAGATGCGCCAAAGCCTCGCCGAGCTGGAGCAGGAGTTCCGGCAGGAGATGCAACTGGAGAGCAGCCGCAGCCGGTACATGCAGCGGGCCGCCATCTCGCGCACTCGCAAGCGGACCCGCGAGCGCGCCAGGAAGCGCAGCTCGATGCGCTACTGGCTGCTCGTGCTGTCGTTGATCGCCACCGCCGTCGGCGTGACGATCGCGATGTTCGAAACGCTCTACTACCTGCTCGGTTAGCTGCGGGCTCGGTCAGCGCAGCGCGGGGAATCCGTCCCGCCGCCGCAAGGCGGCGGTGCTACGCGCCCTCGCCCATGCCACGCAGCGCCGCGTCGACTTCCTCGCGGGCGCCCTTGCCGGAGCCCATGCGCTCCTGCTGGATCTCCAGATAAACCTCCTTGCGGAACACCGGGATGTCGCGCGGTGCCTGGATCCCGATGCGCACCTTCTCGCCCATGATCGCCAGCACGGAGACCTCGATGTCGTCGCCGATCATGATGCTCTGGTTGGACTTGCGGGTGAGTACCAACATTGGGGATATGCCTCCCTGCTTCGCCTGGTGTGACAAAGGCGACCCGGATAGACCACGTCTCCATGTGCTTCCAGTCCGCCAGTGCGCCAGCATAGCGGGTGACATCTGCCCTACACAACCTCTGAATCGAGGTGAGTCAGACATCCTTCGGGATGCGAAAGTCTGCCCTCCCATGGCCTGTGCGCAGCGGTCCAGCGGCCCGCTGTACTAGTCTCCGCGCGGAAATGGCCAGACGATCGCTACGCCCCGAGCTCAACCGGATACGTGCCTGGGTCCGGCAGGGCCGCACCGACGCATGGATTGCCCACCAACTCGAGGTCACCGTGCAGCAGATCCAGGCCTTCAAGCGCGAGCAGGGACTCGAGGCCAACGGCGAGGCCGACACCGCCGCCGGCGTCGACTTCGACGATGAGATCGATCTGCGCGCCGAGGACGACGCGCTGATCGCCGCCGAGCTCGAGGCCGCCGAGGCGGAGCGGGCCGAGCGCGACGAGGACGACGAGGACGAAGACGAGGACGACGAGGGCGGGGCGAAGCGCACGCGCCGCCGGCGGGGACGCCGCGGCGGCCGGCGGAGCACCCGCCGCAAGTCCACACCGCTCGAGGCGACCTTCGACCACGGCGAGGAGGGCTACGGCCTGTGGCTCGACGCCTCGGTCCAGGATGATCCGATCTATGCCGAGTACTGGGCCGGGCACCGGCCGGTCGAGGTCTCGATCGAGGAGGATCAGATCGTCATCCGGCGCGTCGGCGACGAGGACGCCGACGACGGCGCGGACTCGGACGACTAGCCGGCGCTTCGGCCCCCCGGGCCGTGCACAACACGTCACGGCGCGTCGACCCCGCGGGGCGTGACGCGTTAAGCATCCCCCAGATGCATAACACGTCACGCTTCGCCGCGCGCGGCCCGAGTGACGTGTTAAGCAGCGCCCGGGGCGGTGAGGGGCCGACGGCCCTAGTCCTCGCGCACTATCCGAGCGCCGCCGGCGTAGTCGGTGGCCTCGCGCACGTAGCGCGCGAACGCTGCGCCCGCGACGGTGGTCAGGTCCCACGCCTCGGGACTGGCCGGCGCCGCGCGCACCGCGATGTCGAAGCACCAGTCGATCCCGTTCTCGCCGTAGAAGCGTGCCAGCTCCTCGGTGGAGAACGACCCGCCCAGGTGGCGGCGCAGCTCGTCGACGATCGCCTCGGTGACCCGCTCGAGCGCCGGCCGCAGGGCCGGGTCGGCGTCAGCCAGCCGGCGCTGGCCCTCGCGCCACAGCCCGATCACGTCGTCGAAGCGGAGAATCACCACGGCCGGTTACCCGCGAGCCGGCCTGCCAACCGCCGCCTCCGCCGGAGCGTCAGTGGTTCGGAAGCCCAGTGATCTCGTACGGATGCTCGCCGACCCGCACCATGCCGAGCGCTCTGGCGTCGCGCAGGATCGTGGTGGGGCTGTTCAGCGAGCTCTGCTCGGCCCGCAGGCTCTTGTTCGAGCGCGTGAGCTGCTCGACGATCGCTCGCTGGCCGTTGGCCTGACTGCGCACGGCGAGATAGCTGAGTCCCTGCTGCACGTAGAGCCCCGCGACCACGCACAGGACGATCAGCAGGCCGACCCGGCCCACCCGGTCCCAGCGCACCCGGCTGCGCAGCTCGCGCATCGCGACCACTCGCGGCTTGGCCGGCGGCCGGCGGCTCTGGCGGCGCGGTGGCGCCGTGGCGGTGCGGGCGGAAGGCATCCCCTGCGCCCTTCGTTCGACGCACGCAGACTCCTTCCTGCCGAACCAGCGCGTGCAAGACCTGGCTAGGAGCGGAAGGCGCTACGGCCCGGGTAGCGCGCATCGGAGCCGAGCGCCTCCTCGATCCGCAGCAGCTGGTTGTACTTGGCCACGCGATCGCTGCGCGAGGGCGCGCCGGTCTTGATCTGGCCGCAGCCGGTGGCCACCGCGAGGTCGGCGATCGTGACGTCCTCGGTCTCCCCGGAGCGGTGCGACATCACGGCGGTGTAGCCGTTCTCGCGAGCCAGACGAATCGCCGCGAGGGTCTCGGTCAACGTCCCAATCTGGTTGACCTTGATCAAAATCGAGTTGGCCACACCGGCGTCGATGCC
This sequence comes from Solirubrobacterales bacterium, assembly GCA_019240305.1. Lineage (GTDB taxonomy): Bacteria > Actinomycetota > Thermoleophilia > Solirubrobacterales > Solirubrobacteraceae > Palsa-465. The sequence goes on along the minus strand of JAFAYP010000059.1, from coordinate 4,403 downwards.
CCGCTGCAGGCGCTCGGTGTTGGTCACGAACAGGTCGTCGCCCACGAGCTGGAGGCGGTTGCCCAGCCGCTCGGTCAGCGTCCGCCACCCGTCCCAGTCCTCCTCGTCCATCCCGTCCTCGAGCGAGATGATCGGGTAGCGGTCGGCCAGATCGGCCCAGTAGTCGGTCAGCTCGGCAGACGACAGCGTGCGGCCCTCGTGCTCGAGCACGTAGGCACCGTCCTTGAACAGCTCGGACACGGCCGGGTCCAGCGCGATGGCCACCTGATCACCCGGCACGAAGCCGGCCGTTTTGATCGCCTCCAGCAGCACGCCGAGGGCCTCTTCGTTGGACTGCAGGTTGGGCGCGAACCCGCCCTCGTCGCCGACCCCGGTGGACAGGCCGCGCTCGCCGAGCGTCCGCTTGAGGTGGTGGAACACCTCGACGCCCATGCGTAGCGCGTCGCGGAAGCTCGGAGCGCCCACCGGCACGATCATGAACTCCTGGAAGTCGACCGCGTTGTCGGCGTGCGCTCCGCCATTCAGCACGTTCATCATCGGAACGGGCAGCACGTGGGCGCTCTCACCGCCCAGGTAGCGCCACAGCGGCAAGCGCTCCTCGGCCGCAGCGGCGTGGGCGGCGGCCAGCGACACCGCCAGGATCGCGTTGGCCCCCAGGCGAGACTTGTTCGGTGTCCCGTCCAGCGTGATCAGCATCCGGTCTAATGCCGCCTGGCTCGAGGCGTCCTGGCCGTGCACCGCGGTGGCGATCTCGCCGTTGACGTTCTCCACCGCGCGGCTCACGCCCTTGCCCATCCAGTCCGAGCCGCCGTCGCGCAGCTCGGTGGCCTCGAACTCACCCGTCGAGGCGCCCGACGGCACCGCGGCGCGACCCCAGGCGCCGGACCTGACGCTGAGCTCGACCTCGATGGTCGGGTTGCCTCGGCTGTCGAGGATCTGGCGGGCGTGTACGTGCTCGATCTGGCTCATTGCGGGCGAAGCCCTCCTTCGGCCTCGGCGGTCAGGCGCGCGCGGGCATAGTAGGCAAGCTGTGCATCCGGGGCGAGATCGTTCCAGCTATGGCCTTCCGATGCGGCCAGCTCGCTCGCGGCCAGCACGCGTGCCCTGAACCGATCGGCCGCGGCGCGCAGCGCGAGCTCGGGATCGACCGCCAGCTTGCGGGCCACGTTGACCGCCGCGAACAGCACGTCGCCGAGTTCGTGGAACTGCTCGTCACGACCACGGGCCGCCTCGAGCTCGGCCAGCTCGTCGCGCATGGACTGCAGCGGCCCCTCGACGCCCGGGAAGTCAAAGCCGCTCGAGGCCGCGCGACGCTGCACCTTGCGCGCGTACAACGGCCCCGGCAGGTTCTCGGGCACATCGCCGAACACGCCGGGCTCGCGTCCGGCCTCGCCGCGCTTGATCTCATCCCAGTTGCGGCGCACCTGGAGCGAGGTGTCGGCCTGCACGTCGCCGAACACGTGCGGGTGGCGGCGGATCAGCTTGTCGGTGACCTCGCCGGCCACCTGCGCCAGGTCGCCGGCTCCGCGCTCCTCGAGCAGCAGCGACAGGAAGTGGACCTGGAACAGCACGTCGCCCAACTCGTCGACCATCTTCGCGTCGTCGCGCCGCTGGGCGGCGTCGGCGAGCTCATAGGACTCCTCGACAGTGTGGGGGACGATCGAGCGCTCGTCCTGCTCGCGGTCCCACGGACATTCGACTCGCAGCCGGCGCGTGATCGCGTCGAGGCGGGCGAGCGCCTGCGCTACCGCGGGCGACTCCGGGTCGGAGCTCACCCGGTGGAGGACGTTCCCGTGGTCGCCGTCTTGGGCGCCTTGTAACCCTTGCAGTCAGCCATCGCGTAGGCGCTGCGGCAGGTGGTCTGGCTGAGCCAATCCTTCTTGGCGTGATTGTCGACCGCCGTCTGGGCGTTCGACTGCTGCTGGCTGGAGAGCTGCTGCCTGATCAGCGTGGTGGCCTGGGCCAGCGTCTGGTGGGTGGCCGGGGTGATCTTGATGACCTGGAACACGTAGTAGCCGAACTGCCCCTTGATCGGCCCGAGCAGCTTGTTCAGCGGGGCCGTGAACGCCACGCTGGCCAGCGCAGGGTCGGCCTGCGACTTGGTCACGCCGGTGAGCAGGCCGCCGGTGTTCTTGGTCGTCGGATCGGTCGAGTACTTCTTTGCCACCGCCGTCCAGCTCTGGCCCTTGCTGAGCGCGCTCTTGGCCGCCTGAGCATCGGCCTGGCTCGTGGCGAGCACCGCCCGGATGTTCAGCGTCTCTTGCGTGCCGAACTGGGAGGAGTGGCTGTTGTAGTAGTTCTGGATATCCGCCTGGGTGATCGTCTTGGTGTGCTTGGCCACCAGCTTCTGCACGATCTCGTTGATCCGGAAGCGGAACAGGATGTCCTGCTGTGTCTGGCCGGTCTGGCTGAGGAAGCTGGTGAAACCCGAGCCTCCGGGGAACTGCTGGTTCTTCGCCGTGGTGAAAGCGTTCTGGACCTCGGCGTCGGTGACCTTCACGCCCAGCTTGTTGGCGTCGGCCTGGTACCAGTACGCCTTGATGAGGAAGTCCATGACCTGACTGGAAAGCGAGGTGAACAGCTGCTGGCAGTCGCTGCGCAGCGTATTGGTCGCGGTCTTGGCCAGGCTGGGAATGGCCTTGCGGGCCTGCGCGATGCAGCTGTTGAAGTTCGGTGGATCGTTGGGCACGATCACCGGCTGGCCGGGGCTCTGCGCCGCCTGGCTCTTGGCGGCCACGTACATCCAGTGGTTGAAGGCCTGAGTGGTGATCGGATTGCCGGCGACATCGGCCACCGAATTGCCCGGTACTCCGCTGCCGCAACCGGCCACGGCAAGCGCGGCCACAAAAAAGGCGCCGAGCGCCAGAACTGACCTACGAACCTTCATCGGCGGTCGATGGTAGCGAGGGTGGGACGAAGTGTCGGTGAAGAATGGCCTAAGAGCGGGCGCCGGCGCCTTCAGCTCTTCTACTACGCCGCTTCGCGGGTGACAGCGAGTAGGACATCCGCGGCGCGCACTACGGCCGGGAAGCGTTGCACCGGATCTTCGGGTACTCGCACGGAGAGCTGTGATTTGCCCGATTCGTACAGCGCCTCGGGGATCTCCTGGCGGATCCGCTTGGCGCGCACGCTGTCGAGTTCGATCGGCGTGACCGCGAGGCGTCCGTTACGGAAGGTGACCGCGCGGGCACCGGCCTGACCGAGCTTGATCCGCGCCTGCTGGAGCGCGATCAGGTTGCGTAGCGGGTCGGGCAGCTCCCCGAAGCGATCCTCGAGCTCCTCGCGCAGCCGCCCGAGGTCCGCAACCTCCCGGGCGCCGGCGATCCGGCGGTGCACATCGACCTTGGCCTGCTCGTAGGGGATGTAGTCGCTCGGTACGTAGGCGTCGACGTTGACGTCGAGGCGCACCGGCTCCCAGTCCTCCTCGAAGCCGGCGCCGTCGGAGGCGGCGGCCACCGCCTCGTCGAGCATCTGCATGTAGAGCTCGAAGCCGAGCGCGGCGACGTGGCCGGACTGCTCGTCGCCGAGCAGATTGCCGGCACCGCGGATCTCCAGGTCGCGCATGGCGATCTTGAAGCCGGCGCCGAGCTCGGTGTAGTCGCTCAATGCCGAGAGTCGTTGCGCGGCGTCCGGCGTGAGCGCGGCCGCGCTGGGATAGAGCAGGTAGGCGTAGGCGCGCTCCTTGCTGCGTCCCACCCGTCCGCGGATCTGGTAGAGCTGGGCGAGCCCAAAGGTGTCGGCGCGTTCGATGATCAGCGTGTTGGCCTGCGGGATGTCGATGCCCGACTCGATGATGCTCGTGCACACGAGCACGTCGGCGTCGCCACGCAGGAACGAGAGCATGCGCGCCTCGAGCTCGCGCTCGTCCATCTGCCCGTGCGCGACCTCGAACTTCATCTCTGGGCACAGCGCCCGCAGCCGCTCGGCTGTCTCCTCGATCGTCTCGATCCGGTTGTGCAGGAAGAAGGCCTGACCCTTGCGCTGGTGCTCGCGGATCAGCGCGCCCTTGACCAGCTCCTCGTCGTACTCGCCGACGTAGGTCTTGATCGGGCGCCGGCCCTCGGGCGGGGTCTCGATCACGCTGATGTCGCGGATCCCAGCCATCGACATCTGGAGCGTGCGCGGGATCGGCGTGGCGCTCATCGCGATCACGTCGACCCTGAGCTTGAGCTGCCTGAGGAGCTCCTTCTGCTTGACGCCGAAGCGCTGCTCCTCGTCGACGATCAGCAGGCCGAGATCCTTGGCGCGAACGTCCCGGCTCAGTAGTCGATGGGTGCCGATCAGGATGTCGACCTTGCCCTCGGTGAAGCGCTTGACCGCGTCTCGCTGCTCGGCTGCCGGGCGGAAGCGCGACACGTGCTCGATCGTGACCGGGAAGTCCTTCAGCCGCTCCGAGAAGGTAC
>JAFAYP010000548.1 GCA_019240305.1 Solirubrobacterales bacterium | reverse complement strand
TCGGTGGCCTGGGAGACGGCCTGGGCGCCTTCTTCGGCCAGGTTGCGAGCCTGGGCGGCGGCGTCCGCGGTCTGCTGGGCGCCGGCGGCCGACGCCTGCGAGGCCATCGCGACCTCGTCGGTGAGGATCTTAGCCTCGGCGATCGAGCGGACCTGATCCTCGGCGCCGGCGGCGACCGAGCTCACTGCCTGGGCGATCTCGCCGACGGCACGACCGGCCTCCTCGGAGGTGTTGGCCATCTGCTGGGAGGCCAGCGCGAGCTGCTCGGAGCTGCTCGAAATGTCGCGCAGCATCGCCGCCACCTTGGCGCGGGTCCCGTTATACGCGTCGATCCGAAGGCGCGAGCCCTCGACCATCGCGTTGAACGTCTGGGTCAGCTGCCCGAGCTCATCGGCGCGGTTGGACGCGATCGGCTCGGTGTGCGCCTCGGCGTTCACGGTCAGGTCGCCACGCGCCAGCGCGTCGAGCCCTTCACCGATCGCTGCCAGGTCGCGCTCCTGGAGGTCGTTGATGCCGTGCAGCAGCTGCTGGATGCGGCGGCTGAGGTCGCGGGCCAGGACGAACGTGATGGCCACGGCGATCAGCAGCGCGACCAGCGCGATGACCAGCATCAGGCTCTTGGAGCTCGATGCGCTCGAGGCCGCGGCGCTGGTGTTGGCGTCCGAGATCGCCTGGCTGGCGTTCTGGACCGCGGTGGTGAGACCATCGGCGGCGGTGTTGGCGGCGCCGGTAGCGAGCTTGGTCGCGGCAGCCGTCTTGCGCGCCTTGGCCAGGCCCAGGGCCTGGTTGTCGAGGCCCTGCCAGGTGGCGAGCGCGTCGTTCAGCTTGCTGATCGCCGCCTTGCCGGCCGGCGTCGTGGCGTAGGCCGAGAGTGCCTGCACGGTCTGCTCGAAGGTCTGGACGTCACCCTCGTGGTTTGAGATCGTCGTGGGGTCGAGGATCGCCCCGAGCTCGGAGGCGACCATGTCACGCGCGTGGCCGGTGGCCTGCTCGAGCGTGGGCAGCTCCTTGGCCCCGGACTGAACCTTGCCGTTGACCGAGCCGATGCTCGACCAGCCAACCAGCAGCGCAACGATGAACACGAGGCACACGGCCACGAATCCGCCAATCAGCTGGCGGCGCACGGATGAGATCAGGAATGTCACGGGGTTTCGGTCCTTTCAGGGTGAGCTAACGATCAGTTGATCGGTCACCGGGTTCAGCTGCTTGAGGCCGCGGGCGCGGCTCATACGTTTGGGCTAGGCCGCCTGTGCCGCGAGCGCCGCCGGGACTGGGTTCCAGCCGGCGATCTGGATGCTGTGGTCCTGCTGCATCGAGAGGTCGAACGGGGCGCCTGGCCCGCTGAGCACCCGCACCACGGGGCGGTCGAACTCGAACTCGGGCAGGCTCACCACGATCGCGCGGCGGCCGTCTGAGAGCTCGACCTCGATGCCCGGCGGGAAGGGCGCCACCCGCTGGGCGAAGACGCCGCAGATGAGCGGGTCGAACTGGGTGCCGGCGCCGGCCAGGATCGTCTGCACACCGACGTGGGTGGGCTTGGCCGGCGCGTACGGGCGCTCGGAGGTGATCGCGTCGAACACATCGGCCACGGCGGCGATGCGGGCCATCTGATGGACCTCGGTCTCGAGCTTGCCCTCGGGATAGCCGCGGCCGTCCCAGCGCTCGTGGTGGCGCAACACGCAGCTCTGGACCAGGGGGCACCAGGCGCCGGCGTCGCGAATCAGCTTGACCCCGGCCTTGGGGTGGGTCTTGACCAGCTCCCACTCATCCTCGGATAGCCGCCCGGGCTTGTTCAAGATTGAGTCGGGGAGCGCGAGCTTGCCGATGTCGGCCAGCATCAGGCCCATCCCGAGGCGGAACAGCCGCTCTTCGATCCGATCGTCCTGGCGCTCACCCTTGTAGTCGAGCCAGCCGTGCTCGAGGATCAGCCGCCGCCCGACGAGCAGGCCGAGCGCGGTCATGTCGATCGAGTGCTGGAGGGTGTAGGCGCTCGGGCCGCACAGGTCGGCCAGCACGACCGCCTTGCCGTCGTGTCCCTCGACCTCCTGGAGGATCGCGTCGACGACGTCGCTGAGATCGTCGGTCGCCTCGGGCTCGAGACCGCGCCCGGTGGCCACCGCCCGCTTGGCCTGCTCGTGCAGACCGGCCAGCGCGCGGGTGCCGAGCGCGCGGGTCTGAGCGCTGATCACCTGGATGGGATCGATCCCGCGGCCGAGATCGTCGTCGATCCACACCGACTGGACACCGGCCCTCTGAAGGTGCTCGACGAAGCGTGCGTTCAGCGTCACGCCCGCGCGCAGCAGCGGAGCGGCGTCGCGGCCGGTGAGGATGTCACACGCGAGCCGGGCGTCGTCGGGAAGACTGGCGGTGCAAACGAGCCGCATGCCCCGCAAATCGGCAGGTTTGCTCCGACCTTTAGACCCCGGCGCGTAATGGCTTTTCTTACAGCGTCTCGAGCGCGGCCGCGTAACCACGGGCCGTGCGCTCAACGCGCTCGGCATTGGTGGTCTGGACGACGATCGCCTCGCGCCGGCGCAGGATCTCGATCTCGAGGCGCTTGTTCATGAGCGCGGCGCGCTGGAGCGCGGGGCGAGCGCCAGCGGGCGGGACGGCGGGCAGACTCGCGATCAGGGCGGCCCGCTCGGCGTGGAGTGCGTCCAGCTTCTCGAAGGCCCCGTCGCTGATCAGCTCGAGCTCGCGCTCGATGCTGCGGGCGAGCGCCTCGTAGGGCTGAGCGGCGCTCATTTGGCGCTGATCGACGCGAATGCCACGCGCAGCTGGCCGAGCAGCGAGCTGACGTGCTCGATCACGGCCGGATCCTTCTCGAAGCGGGACTGGCGCAGCTGGCGCAGGCAGTAGACATAGATCGACTCGAGGTTGGCCGGGATCTGGCCCTGGTCCATGTCCAGCGTGTCGCGCAGGTGCTGGATGATGTCCTCGGCCCGGCGCAGCTTGATGTTGGTCAGCTCGATCTGGCGCTCCCGCATCGCCACGCCCGCCTGGAAGAGGAATCTCCGGGCCCCGTCGTAGAGCATCACGACGAGAAGCTCGGGCGGCGCGCTCAGTACCGCGCTCTCCCGGTAGGCGTTGGGCGTGGCGAGTGTGGTCATTTTCGAGCGATCCTCAGAGCGTGAATTGGGCTACCAGTCTCTGAAGATGCTCGGCAGTTGTGGCCAGCTCTTGAGCCGACGCGGCGATCTGCTGCGTCGAAGCGCTGGTCTCCTGAGTGGTCGCCGACACCTGCTCGGCCGAGGCGGAGGACTGCTCGGCCACCGCCAGGACCTCCTCGAGGCTGCCCTGCATCTCGGTGCCCGAGGCCACGAACGACTGCAGAGCCTGGGCGATGCGGTCAACCCGCTCGCTCATGTTCTGCACGCCCCCGTCGATGCGCAGGAACGAGGCCCGTGCCTGCTCCACCGTCTCCACGCTCTGGTCGGTCTGGCGGGAGCCGTCGGTGACCACCTGAACGGCCTTGCCGGTGCCGGCCTGAATCTGGGCCACCAGGCCGCCGATAGAGGCGGCGGCCTCCTGGGACTCCTCGGCCAGCTTGCGGACCTCCTCGGCCACCACGGCGAAGCCGCGGCCCTGCTCGCCGGCCCGGGCGGCTTCGATCGCCGCGTTCAGGGCCAGGAGGTTGGTCTGCTCGGCGATGGCCGTGATCGTGTCGACGATTCCGCCGATCTGGTCGCTCATCGCGCCCAGCTCGGAGATCGTATGGGTGATCTCGGCCGTGGAGGCCTGCACGGCCTGGATCGCCTCGGTGGCCCGGGTGACGGCCTGGGCGCCCTCCTCGGCCAGCTCACGGGCCTGGCGGGCGGCCTGCGCGGTCTCCTCCGCATCGGAGGCAGAGGCCTGGGCCGCGCCGGACACCTCGACGGTCAGGGTGCGCACCCGCTCGAGCGCGCGGACCTGCGTCTCGGCGCCGTGGGCGACCGATCCGACCGCGTTGGCGATCTCGCCGACCGCCAGGCCGGCCTGCGTGCCGCTGTGGGCCATCTCCTGCGAGGCCGTGCTGACCGTGTCGGACTCCCTGGAGATGTCGGACACCATGCCGGCGATGCGCTCGCGCATGTCGGAGAAGGCCCGGCCGAGCGCGTCGTGCTCGGAGCGCGGCTCGACCTCGACCGCCAGGTTGCCTTCGGCGATCTGACCGGCCGCGTCGACCATGTGCGTCAGGTACTCGACCGAGGCGTGGAAGGCCTTGGCCAGCCGCCCGATCTCGTCGTGGCTCGAGGTATCGACCTCGACGTCCACGTCGCCCTCCGAGATCCGCTCGGCGGCCTCGGTCATCGCGGCCAGCGGGCGGGTGATCGAGCGGATCAGCCAGACCGTGACGGCCAGGGCGATGATCAGCCCAATGACCCCGATGATCGACAGCAGGCTGATCGAGGAGCTCACGTTGGACTTGACCGACGCGTTGATGGCTGCCGCCCGCCTGGACAGGGCAGCGCCGATCGTGTTGAAGTCGGCCTGAGTCTTATTGGAGATGTTCACGTTGCCCACCGTCATCACCCTGACGGTGGCCTTGGCGTTGCCCGCCTGGCCGTACTGGGCGACCTGCTGGCTGAAGCCGTTGTAGATGGCCAGGTCCGAGCGCAGGGTCGCCACCATGCCGCGGATCGCGGCCGTGGGGGCGCTGGTGGCCAGCGAGTCGAGGTTCGTCTTGGCCTGCTGATAGCCCTGGACGGCCTGTTGCCAGGTGACATTGGCGAGCTGGCGCTGCTTGGGGTCGTTCAGCGCCACGACCGCCGCGTACATGTTCGACTGATCGTCATCGGTCAGCCAGCCCTCGTAGGCGTCACGCTCGGCGTTGAAGACCTTGAAGGTCGACTCGGACTGGGAGGACTTGGTGCTGGCGTTGGCGAGACCGCTGACGGCCACGCCGACGCACACGCCGGCGATGACCGCGAGCGCCACGACGAGGCCGATCAGCTTGCCGCGGATGCCGAGCGCCGAAAGTTTGTGGGTAACTACCGATGACGTTTTCATGGCCCGAGCTATCGGCAGGTAGCGATCAGAACCTAAGCCAGATGGTCGAACGGGTCCGTATCCGGACGGTGAAGATGTGCGACGCGATCCGGCGCTGAGATGGGGGGAACGAGCCGCCTGCGCGGCGGCGTCGACGGGGGCGAGGCGGGCGCTACGGCAGCTGGGCAAGCTGACTGTTCAGCCAGCTGCTCGTCGACTGGTTCTGGGACAGGGCCGCCTCCATCTGGGCGAACTCCTGGACGAGCTCCTGCTGCTTGACCTGGTTGGCCGCCGTCAGGTTCGCGATCTGGGTGGTCAACTGGCTGCTCTGCGAGGTGTCGTCCTGGATCCGGGTGGAGATCGTCCCGCCCGGCGCGGCCTCGTTGTTGACGATGTTGGAGAAGGAGATCGACCAGCTCTGGAGCATGGTGTGCACGCCGCTGGCGTTGCTGGTCAGCGCGCTGGTCAGCGCGGTCGAGTCAAGCGTGAGGTCGCCGGCCAGGGCGCTCTGGGAGACGGTACCGGTCCCGGTCGTGGCGCCGGTGCT
>JAFAYP010000346.1 GCA_019240305.1 Solirubrobacterales bacterium | reverse complement strand
ACGAGGCGTCGATCCTCGATGCGCTGCAGGCCGGCGCCCGGGGATACCTGACCAAGGACGCGGGAATCGCCGAGATCTCCCGCGCCGTGCACGCCGCGGCGGACCACCTCGCCTTGCTCGACTCGGTCGTGCACAGCCGGCTGATCGCGGCGGCGAGCAGCGGAGCTCGTCCCGCCCCACAGCCGGGCAACCTGCCGGACGACCTCACGCGACGCGAGGCCGAGGTCCTGTCCCTGATCGCGCGCGGGTTGTCCAACGGCGAGATCGCCGCAACACTGGTGGTGAGTGAGGCGACGGTGAAGACCCACATCAACCACGTATTCGCCAAGATCGGCGCGCGCGACCGCGCGCAGGCCGTCCATTACGCCTACACGCACGGGCTGGCCGGCTGATCGGCCGCGGGTCAGCGAGCGCCGGCGGGCGGGGTAGGCACCGAGTGAACGTGAGACGCGCAGCGTCTGCGTACGTGTGTCGGCCGACAGCGCATCCTCGAGCCAGGCGATCCAGCCCGCGTCCAGCTCGCCGGCATCGGCTCCAGGCCGCGTGCTGTCGAGCATCCGGATCCGCAGCGCACCGAGCTCCACGGCGTGCTGGGCGTACTTGCCCGAAAGCGCTAAGGCGTTTGCATGCCTATGTGTAACGCCCCGCCACTCGGGGGGTTTGGTGTCTGGCTGAGTGGTTGGCGTCCGACGAACCCTGGGAAGCTTGAGGTGACATGAGCCGCAGTGAGCGAATCGCGAACCTGACCGGCGTGGTCGTGCCGTTCGCCGGCGTCCTCGCCGCGATCATCCTGCTCTGGAACCGCGCCGTCGATTGGACCGACCTGGCGATTCTCGCCGCGATGTACCTGATCACCGCGGTCGGCATCACGGTGGGCTTTCACCGGCTGCTGACGCATCGCGCGTTCCAGACCTACCCGTGGCTGGAGCGCGTGTTCGCCGTCATGGGTTCGCTGGCCGTCGAGGGCTCGGTTCTCGACTGGGTGGCCGATCACCGCAAGCACCACGCCCATGCCGACAAGGAGGGCGATCCCCACAGCCCCCATGTGGGTCATGGAAGCGGACTGCGCGGGCTGTGGCACGCGCACACCGGCTGGCTGCTCGAGACACAGGGACAGGCGGACTGGAAGCGCTACGCCACCGAGCTGTACGAGGATCGGCAGATGCGCCGCATTGGCCGGCGGTTCCCGCTGCTGGTCGTGATATCGCTCGGGGTGCCGACCCTGGCCGGCTTCGTCCTGCACGGCTTCACGCTCGGAGGCGCGCTGCGCGGCTACATCTGGGGCGGGCTGGTGCGGATCTTCTTCGTCCACCACGTGACGTGGTCGGTGAACTCGATCTGTCACTTCTTCGGCCGCCGCCGCTTCGACATCGAAGATCACTCGACCAACGTCGCATGGCTCGCCGTGTTCTCGCTTGGCGAGTCCTGGCATCACAACCATCACGCGTTCCCGCGCTCGGCCTACCATGGGCTGCGCTGGTGGGAGCTCGATCTCTCGGGCCTTTTCATCTCGTGCCTCGAGCGAGTGGGGCTGGCCTGGAACGTGGTGCGCATCACGCCCGAGCGCCAGCGCCAGAAGGCCGGCGCGCAGGTCCACGCCCACTAGCGCGCCAGCGCGTCAATGGCCCGCCCGGGAGTGACGATCCGCGACGCGCGGGCCGAGGACTGGGGGGCGATCTGGCCGTTCTTTCACCGGATTGTCGCCGCCGCCGAGACGTACGCCTACGACCCCGCCATGATCGAGGCGGATGGACGCGCCAGGTGGATGGTCGGTCCACCCGGCCGTGCGGTCGTGGCCACCGATGGCGACGGCGTCGTGCTGGGCACGGCCAACATGTACGCCAACCGGGAGGGACCAGGGTCACACGTGGCCTCGGCCAGCTTCATGATCGATCCGGCGCACGCGGGCCGCGGCGTGGGTCGAGCCCTGGGCGAGCACGTGATCGAGTGGGCCCGGGCGAGCGGGTTTCGGGCCATCCAGTTCAACGCCGTGGTCGAGACCAACGAGCCCGCCGTGGCGTTGTGGCGATCGCTCGGGTTCGAGGTCCTCGCCACTGTCCCGCAGGCGTTCCACCACCCTCGGCACGGGTACGTGGGGCTGCTCATCATGCATCGATTTCTCTAATGCGCGAGCATGTGCGCCTCGTTGGCCGCGCGGCGCCTGCCGCGTAGCCCGGACCGGCCGCCCGGCGGGCGAGAAAATCGCCCGTCCGTCCGCCGGGCCAGATTGAATCCGACCAATTACGTTCCGACCAATTACGTTCCGAACCCCAGGAGGAGTGCCGTGCCGTTAACACAGGCCCAGCTGGTCACCGCCGTAGCCGACCGAGCCGACATGAGCAAGGCGGAAGCCAAGCGGGCTGTCGAAGCCCTCGAGGAGATCGTGCTCGAGCAGCTCGGGAACGCCGAGAAAGTACGCATCGGCGGCATCGTGCAGCTGACCGTCCGCGTCAAGCCGGCCACCAAGAAGCGCGCCGGCCGCAATCCCGCCACGGGCGAGGAGATCACGATCGGGGCCAAGCCGGCGAGCGTCGACGTCCGCGCCCGTCCGCTGGCCAAGGCGAAGGCCGCTCTTCCGTCCGTGCAGAAGGCGCGCCGCCGGCTGGCTGCCTAGTCCGAGCCGACAGCCCGGCGCGGCTCGGCTCGCTACGTCAGCGGGGGCGGGGTTCCGTCCGCGCTGGCGGCCAGCGCGGGGTCCCAGTAGCAGGTGGCGCACGCGTGCCGAAACACGCTGCGGGCGAACTCGAGCGCGAGCGCGTGAGGATCAGCGGCCGCGCGGACGTCATCCCAGTCGAGGACGTATTCACCCAGCGCGGCGTCCCACCGGCCGGCGGACTGTTCCGCGCCGGTGAAGGCGTCGCGGGCGGGGTGCGCGTACGCGTAGACCGCGGCCTTGCCATAGCGGCCGTCGCCGGGCCACCAGCCGACCGCGACCTCTTCGGCGTTCATCGCGTTGCGCATGATGTAGTCGTCGGCCGGCGGGTCGGCCGGCTCGCCCGAGAACAGGTTCACCGCGAGGTCGAATGACCCCCACCACGCGTTGACCGGGGTAGAGCGGCCCCGGTACGGCGCGCGGAACGCGGCCAGGACGAGGGCCGCCTGGGTCGCCGCGGCGAAGTAGGCGGCGACCTGCTCGGGGTCATACCGGGTGTGCTCGTCGTCCTCGTCGAGCGGGACCGTCCACGTCACCTCCTGTGGCATGGGGTTGATCTCCACCGGCCCGGCCAGCTCGCGCACGGCTCCGAGCGTCGCCCGCGTGACCTCGCCGACGGAACGATCCGCGACCAGCGGCGTTCGCCACACGCTCCCCGCGGTGTGCTCGACGATCGCCTCATGGCTGCGCAAATCGAGTGCCACGACGATCGCGCCAGAGCCGTCGCGCGCCGGCAGCGGAGCGGTCTCCCATCCGCGGGCGGTGAGCCGCAGCGCGACGTGCTGGAACTGCGGCTCGGGTGGCGCGAGCGCAGCGGCGAGCTTGCCGAGCACCTGAGTGTGGGCGTGCAGCGTGTCGCACGTCGCGCTCCAGTCCTCGTAGTTGACCGCCGGCCAGTCGGACGCCATGGGCAGACGCTAGCTCACGCGTCGCGAGGCCGGGAGATAAACGGCCTGAATCACCAGCGTGAGCCCGCCGGCCACCGCGAGCGCGAGCACGACGCTCGCCTTCAGGAGGAGCGCGCCGCTCACCGCTCCGAGCAGCATCGCGCAGACGGCGCTGCCACGCCGGATGGTGCCCGTGCCCGGGCCGCCGAACAACCTCGAGTCGGCGACCAGGCCGGTGAACGTCTGGGTCACGACCGTCGTCGGGAGGTCGGGCACGGCCAGCCGGCGGGCGGTGGCGGTCTGGAGGCCCATGGCCACGGCGAGCGCCCCGATCACCACGTAGTCCGCCCCCGACCCGACCCGGAGAGTCAGGACCGCGGCGAGAACCGTCGCGCAGGCGAACAGCGAAGCCTGGAGGCTAAGCGCCGCGCTCAGGTGAGCGGCACGCCGGCCACCCAGCTTCGATCCCAGCAAGCCGCCGAGGGCCGCCCCGACAGCGAAGGACCCGAGAGACACCACGGGGGCGAGGACCGGGAGCCCACCGCTGCGCGCGATGCCGAACCCCAGCAGCACCACGTTGCCGGTCATGTTCGCCGTGAACACCCGGCCCAGCCCGAGGTAGCTGACCGCGTCGACTATCCCGCTCCCAAAGGTCAGCGCCAGCAGGGCGAGGGTGAGCGGATCGCGCATGCTGCCGTTCGGGCGGTCTCGGCGGCTGGGTGACGCGTCGGGCCGTGGCAGGTTGCTGGACTGCACGAGCGCACACTGACAGACTCACCTCGTGATCCATCATCTGTGGATATTCCTGGGCATCGCCGCGGTCGTGATCGTGGTTCCTGGTCCGGACACGGCGATCGTGACCAAGAACGCTCTGCTGCACGGCCGGCGGGCCGCGCTCGGGACCGCGTTCGGGGTCGAGACGGGCCTGGCGGTGTGGACCGTGGCTTCGGCGTTCGGCGTCGCCTCGCTCGTTCGTGCCTCCGAGACCGCATTCACGGCGCTCAAGCTGATCGGTGCCGCCTACCTGGTGTGGCTCGGGATCCAGGCGCTGCGCTCGGCCGGGCGCCGCGCTGCGAATCCGGGCGAGGAGCCCGGTCGGCGCAGCTCGCTCGACGGGCGGCGGGGATTTCGCCAGGGCCTGATCAGCGACCTGGCCAACCCGAAGATCGGCGCGTTCTTCACCGGCCTGCTCCCCCAGTTCGCCGGGCCCGCTCACTCGGTGCTGATCCCGTTTCTCGTTCTGGGCGGCCTGTTCGTGCTGATGACCGTTGTGTGGCTTTGTGGCTACGCGCTGGTCGCGGTCAAGGCATCGGCCGTGCTCAGACGCCGGCGCGTGAGCGCCGCGATCGACCGGCTGAGCGGGGTGATCCTGATCGGATTCGGCATCCGGCTGGCGCTCGAGCGCCGCTGAGAGCGACCCAGACACCGCCTGAGCGGCTGTCAGAACACATACCGCGCCGGGATCTGTGCACTGAAGCCCGGTTCGTATGATGCGCCGATGTCGACCCCAGCCACCAGCGCGCTGCCGTTCGACGCGCTCGAGTCCTACCTGGACGCCGAGGGCCTCGGGAGCGGGCCGATCGCGGCCACGCCGATCGGCGACGGTGCCTCGAACCTGACCTACCGGCTCGAGCGGGGCGAGACTCGCGTGGTGCTCCGGCGCCCGCCGCCACCCCCGCTGCCGCCCTCGGCACACGACGTCGTCAGGGAGGCTCGGATCCAGCTCGGTCTGGCGCCCGTCGGGGTGCGGGTTCCGAAGGTGCTCGCCGTGTGCGAGGACGATTCGATCCTGGGCGTCCCCTTCTATCTGATGGAGGAGCTCGACGGGGCCGTGGTCAGCGACGAGCTCCCCGGCGCGATCGACACGCCCGAGGAGCGACGGCGGCTCGGCGAGGATCTGCTCGACGGGCTCGTGCAGCTGCACGCAGTCGATTGGGAGGCCTGCGGGCTGACGATCGGCAAGCCCACCGGCTATCTCGAGCGCCAGCTGCGGCGCTGGAGCGGGCTGTGGGAGGTGAACGCCACGCGCGAGGTCAAGGCCTGCGTCGAGCTCGGCCGCCGCCTTGCCGAGACCATGCCACCGAGCCCGCCCTCGACCGTGGTCCACGGCGACTATCGCCTCGGCAACGTGATGATCTCCAACGAGGCCCCGGCCCGTCTCATGGCGATCCTGGATTGGGAGATGGCGACGATCGGGGACCCGCTGGCCGATCTCGGCTACCTGGCCGCGACGTGGTGCGAGCCGGGCTCGGAGCCCCACCCGCTGCTGCTCACGACCGTCACGCAAAGGTCCGGCTTCCCGACCCGCGCGGAGCTGATCGCGCGCTACGGGGACAAGACGGGTCGGGACACGAGCAGCCTCGACTGGTATCAGGCGTTTGCGCTGTGGAAGGCGGCGGTGTTCTGCGAGGCCATCTACAAGCGCTATCTGCGGGGCGAGCGAGCCGACGACTGGTCGGCGTCGTTGTGCGACGGCGTCCCTCGGTTGCTCGACGTGGCCACTGGGTACCTGTAGGAAAACAGACCGCTCGGCCGGAGGAAGACCCCGGCGACGCGCCGCGTGGCCGGGTTTTTCGAGGGAGGGAACCAATGGACGCATCGCCATCGCGCATCGAGCTGACACCGCTCAACTTCCTGCGACGCAACGCCCAGGCGCTCGGGCAGCGCCCGGCCGTGGTACACGGACAGCGCCGGTTCAACTATGCCGAGCTCGAGGAGCGCTGCAACCGGCTGGCCACCGCGCTGCGGGAGAAGGGACTGGAGAAGCACGACCGGGTGGCGATCCTGGCCCCCAACATCCCGGCGCTGCTCGAGGCGCATTTCGGCATTCCGATGGCCGGCGGGATCCTCGTGGCGATGAACACGCGCCTCAGCAAGGGGGACATCGAGCACATCCTCAAGGACTCGGGCTCCCGCCTGCTCCTTGTCGACGCGCAGCTCAAGGACCTGGTGGACGAGGCGGACACGCCGGACATCGAGACGATCGTGATCGAGGACAACGGCGAAGACGACGACCCGTACGAGGAGCTCCTGGCCGGCGGCTCACCGGACGCGCCCGAGAGCTGGCTTGAGGACGAGACCGAGCCGATCTCGATCAACTACACCTCGGGCACCACCGGCAAGCCCAAGGGTGTGGTGTACACGCACCGCGGCGCGTATCTCCACGCCGCTGGCGTAGCTCATGAGGTCGGGCTTGACTTGGCCTCGGTTCACCTGTGGACGCTTCCGATGTTCCACTGCAACGGCTGGTGCCTGACGTGGGGCGTTACCCGCGCCGGCGCCGTGCACGTGTGCCTGCGCAAGGTCGAGCCCGACAAGATCTGGGACCTGTTCGACGCAGAGGGCGTCACTCACTACAGCGGGGCTCCCACGATCCACATGAACATCGCCAACCACGACAAGGCCCATCCGCTCGAGCAGCGCGTCACCGTGCCGACGGGCGGCTCACCGCCGACCCCGGCGCTGCTCAAGAAGATGCGCGAGCTCAACCTGCATCCGATCCACCTGTACGGACTGACCGAGACCTACGGGCCGATCATGAGCTGCAGCTGGCAGCCGCAGTGGGACGAGCACGACCTCGAGGAGCAGGCGCGCCTGCTCTCCCGGCAGGGCCACACCTACAACGGCGCCAACCTGGTGCGCGTGGTCGACGACGACATGCAGGACGTGCAGCGCGACGGCAAGACCGTGGGCGAGGTGGTCATGCGCGGCAACGGCGTGATGCTCGGCTACTACAACATGCCCGAGGAGACCGAGGAGGCATTCCGCGGCGGCTGGTTCCACTCCGGCGATCTGGCCGTGTGGCATCCGGACGGCTACGTCGAGCTGCGCGACCGCTCCAAGGACATCATCATCTCGGGCGGGGAAAACATCTCGAGCATCGAGGTGGAGCAGGCCCTCGCCGAGCATCCGGC
>JAFAYP010000123.1 GCA_019240305.1 Solirubrobacterales bacterium | reverse complement strand
GCTACATCGCCTACGACGCTCCGATGCCCGAATCGGATCCCGCCCGTCCGCGCTACCGCTACTACCGCGACGAGGCTCTCGGCCCCGACTACGAGCGGGCCATGGACGAGCTGTTCGGCATCTATTCCCAGGCCCTACCGCGCGTGTGCGCCTGGGCCGAGGCCGAGTTCCCCCGCGGGGGCGACGAGCCCGCGGCGGCCCATGCCAGGGCGATCAAGGCCAAGGCGTTCGACCTGCTCCGAGGGCTCCTTCCGGCGAGCTCACTCTCGCACATGGGCATCTTCGCCGCCGGCCAGAGCTACGAGCAGCTGATCCTCCACCTGCTGGCCCATCCGCTGCCGGAGGCCCGCGACTATGGACGGATGATCCTTCAGGAGCTGGGGAGGGTCATCCCGAGCTTCCTGACCCGGATCGAGCGACCCGAGCGGGGAGGCCAGTGGATCGGCTATCTGGAGGCCCGCGCGCACGCCGGCGAGCGCTGGGCAAGGCGGCTCGGCCTCGACGCCGCCGATGGGCCGGCCGGGCCGTCGGTGACGCTGCTGCGAGCCGAGGGCGATGAGGACGACCTACTCGCCGCGCTCCTGTTCGAGGCCGGTGCGAGCTCGGAGGAGCACATCCGCAGCGCGATCGGTGGGCTCGACGACGAGGCCCGCGGTGAGGCGCTGGCCGACCTGGCCGGCCTGCGGACCAACCGTCGCCACCGTCCCGGGCGTGGCCTGGAGGCGCTGCGCTACCGGTTCGAGATCGTCGCCGACTACGGCGCCTTCCGCGACCTCCAGCGCCACCGCATGCTGACCGTCCAGTGGCAGTCGCTGAGCCCGGACCTGGGCGCCGACGTGCCCGAGCAGGTCGAGCAGGCGGGCTGCGGTGAGGACTACCGGCGTGGACTCGAGCGCTCCCGGCGCGAGTACGAGCGCCTGGCCGGGTCCGGCCTGGCCATGGCCGCGCCCTACGCCCTGTGCCTGGGCTACCGCATCCGCTTCGTGCTGGACCTCAACGCCCGCGAGGCGATGCAGCTGATCGAGCTGCGCTCCGGGCGCGAGGGGCACCCGAGCTACCGGGCGGTCGCCCACGAGATGCACGCCCAGATCGGTGCCGTGCATCCGGCGGTGGGCGCGATGATGACCCACGTCGACCGCGAGACCGAGCCCCGGCTCGAGCGGGTCCTCGCTGAGATGCGCGGCCAGGCGAGGGTCGCTGCCGGTCGCTGAGGACCGGCGCTCAGCCGCCGCGCACCCGCTCCAACTCCTGCTGGCGCAGCTCGATCCGCCTGATCTTGCCGGTCAGCGTCTTGGGCAGATCGGACACGAACTCGATCAGCCTCGGATAGGCGTAGGCGGAGTGGCGCTCGCGCACGAACGCCTTGATCTCCTCGGCCAGCTCGGGGGAGGGGTCGTGGCCGGAGCCCAGCACGACGAACGCCTTGACCACGTTGCCGCGCCGCTCGTCCGGTGAGGCGACCGCGGCGGCCTCGGCCACCGCCGGATGCTCCAGGCAGGCCGACTCGACCTCGAACGGGCCGATTCGGTAGCCGGCCGAGATGATCACGTCGTCGGCCCGGCCCTCGTACCAGTAGTAGCCCTCCTCGTCGGCCCGGGCGGCGTCCTTGGTGTGGAACCAATCGCCGCCGAATGCCTCCTCGGTGTCCTCGGGCGGGCGGTTCCAGTAGCCGAGCGGATAGTGCGGGTTGGAGCGGGCCTTCAAGCAGATCTCCCCACGCTCACCGGCCGGGACGGGACGCTCGTCCTCGTCGAGGATGGCCACCTCCCAGCCCGGCATGGGCTTGCCCATCGAGCCCTCGCGCACATCCATGAACGGATAGTTCGCACACAGCGGATAGGACTCGGTCAGCCCGTAGTAGTCGAGCACGGTGATGCCGTACTGCTCGCGGAACCAGCGGATTGCCTCGGGATTCAAGGGCTCGCCGGCCGAACAGACGATCCGGAACTTCTGCGGATACCTGGTCCCGGCGTCGGAGATCGACATCATCGAGCGGATCGCCGTCGGCGTTCCGAACACGTTGCTCACGCCGTGGCGCGAGAGGAAGTCGAGCTGCTTGTGCGGATCGAAACCGCCCTCGCGCTGGTACACGGCCTGCACCGCGCCGAGCCGCCAGGGTCCGAGCAGCGGGCAGATCCCCGCCGCCCATGCCCACTCGCCCATGCCGTGGAACACCTCGCCGTCGCGCAGGTCGTGGCAGTAGGTGAACTCCTCGTGGGCCAGGACGTAGCGGTGCGCGTGGAGGATGCCCTTGGCCAACCCGGTCGTCCCCGACGAGTAGTAGAGCTGCGCGGGATCATCGGCCGCGGTGTCGACCACCTCGAAAGCGGTGGTGCCGCGCCCGAGGAGCTCATCGTCGAGGATCAGCACATGCTCGACCAGGCCGGACTCGACCCGCCCGGCGTTCTCCGGGTTGGTCAGGAGCACCTTGGGCTGCGAGTCGCGCACGCGGTGGCGGATCCCCTCATCGCCATAGAGGACGGACATCGAGAGCAGGATCGCGCCGGCCTTCCAGACCCCGAAGAAGGCCGCCGCCGTCTCCGGGGTCGGCGGAAGCAGCATCGCCACGCGGTCGCCGGGCTCGACGCCGCGGGCGCGCAGGACGTTCGCGAACCGGTTGGAGTCGTCCTGGAGCTCGCCCCAGCTGACCTCGCGAATCCGCCCCTGGAAGTCCTCGTGGATCATCGCGAGCTTCTCGCGCGGGTGGCGATCGCAGACGTCGAGGGCGATGTTGTAGCGCTCGGGCACGTTCCATCTGTGCTGCTCGCGCGCCTGCTCATAGGAAGTGAAGGTCGTCGTGGTGCTCATCACGCCATCATCGCGCCCTCGGCTCGAGGGCACAAGCACGCGCGTCCGCGTAACAACCGTCACATGCACCGGTAACCTGTAGAAGGCTCACCATGGATCTGGCTCTGGGCGTAGGACTGGGGATCGGGATTGCCGCCATCGTCGCGGCCGTTTGGCGAGCCCTGCGCGCCCAGCCCACGGCTGGCATCTCCGAGGCGGCCATGCAGGCCGCCCTGCACGCCGCCACCACCACGCTGCCCCACCTGCGCAAGGGATTGACCGCCCGCAACGCGGAGCGGGCCGTGCCGCATCTGCGCGCGCTCACCGGCGCCGCGGCGATCGCGCTGGCCGACACGCGCGCGGTGCTGGCCATCGACGGTGAGGGCCGCGACCAGGTGCGGCCGGGCGATCTGCTCTCCCGGCTGCTGGCGCGTGCCCGCGACGACCGGCTGCACATCGTCCCGCGGCTGGTCTCCTCGGATCCGAGTTGCCCCTTGCGCTCGGCCGTGCTCGCGCCGCTGGTCGCGCAGGGCAAGCGGATCGGGACCTTGATCGCCTTCTATCGCACGGTCGGCCGCCCCAGCCACCACGAGCTCAGGGTGGTCCAGGAGGCGGCCAGCCTGGTCTCCGCCCAGGTCGAGCTTTCGCTGGTGGCCGCCCAGGAGGAGCGCGTTGCCCAGGCCGAGCTGCGTGCCCTGCGGGCCCAGATCTCGCCCCATTTCATCTACAACGCGCTGGCCGCGGTGGCGGGCGACATCCACGCCCGTCCGGAGGAGGCGCGCGACCTGCTCACCGACTTCGCCGAGTTCACCCGTTACCTGTTCCGGGACGGCCGCTCCTACGTGACGCTGGGCGAGGAGATCGAGCACGTCGAGCGCTATTTGCGCCTCGAGCAGGCGCGCTTCCGTCACAGCCTGCACGTCACGGTCGATGTTCCGAGCGACACGCGGGGCGCGGTGGTGCCGGCCATGTCCGTGCAGCCGCTGGTGGAGAACGCGGTCCGCCACGGGGTCGAGCGCCAGGCAGGCCGCGGACGGGTGGCCATCTCGGCCCAGATCGTGGGCGGCGACGTGGAGCTACGCGTCTGCGACGACGGCGTCGGGATCGAGCCCGAGCGGCTGGAGGCCGTGCTGGCCGGCGCCGGTGGCGGCATCGGCGTCTCGAACGTCGACGCGCGCCTGCGGGCCACCTTCGGCGAGCGCTACGCCCTGCGCATCGAGTCCGATCTGGGGGCCGGGACGACCGCGGTGATGACCGTTCCCAACCTGCGCGGTGAGATCGCCGAGCGAGAGCTCGCGGGCTCGGTATGAGCTCCGAACAGCTGACGATCCTCGCCGTCGACGACGAGCACACCCAGCTCGAGGATCTAGCCCGGCTGCTGCGAAGCTTCCCGGCCGTGCGCGATGTGGAGTGCGCGTTTGGCGGTCACGACGCGTTGCTCAAGGCCTCGAGCCAGCCCTACGACGCGATCTTCCTCGACGTCCGCATGCCCGATCTGGACGGCGTCGAGCTCGGCCGGGTCCTGCGACAGTTCGCTTCGCCGCCCCAGCTGGTGTTCGTGAGCGCCTACGACGGCGCGGCGGTCGACGCGTTCGAGCTGCGCGCGCTCGACTACCTGCGAAAGCCGGTCAGCCGGCGCCGCCTGGAGGAGGCGCTAGAGCGTGTGGCGGCGGCCGTCGAGGCGGCCGAGGGTCGCCCGGACGGCAACGGGCAACGCCCTCGCCAGGCCCCGTGCGGCGCCAGCGAGATGATCGCGGTGTCGGGCGCCCGCGCCGGTGCCACGCGCCTGATCAACCGCGGCTCGGTGGTCTACGTGCAGTCGCACGGCGACTTCGTGCGCATTGTGACCGAGGACGGCCGCTACCTGCTGCGCACCACGCTGAACGAGATAGAGCGGCGCTGGGCGCCGTTCGACTTCATCCGCGTGCACCGCCAGTACGTGGCCAACCTGGCGCGCGCGGTCGAGCTCCGTCCGCACCTCGGCGGTACCGCCGAGCTCGCGTTTGGCGACGGCCACGTGATTCCGGTGGCGCGACGCCACGTGGCGGATCTCGGAAAGCGGCTGGGGGTGTAGGGCGCGGCGCCCCACACCCCCCGACGCTTAGGACTCCTCCGCCTTCTGTTCCTCCTGGACCTTGCCCTCGAGCTGCTTCATCACATCGGGGTCACGCAGCGTCGTGACGTCTCCGAACTCGCGGCCCTCGGCGATGTCGCGCAGCAGCCGGCGCATGATCT
>JAFAYP010000010.1 GCA_019240305.1 Solirubrobacterales bacterium | reverse complement strand
GTTCCCCACGAGCGGCTCGGTCAGGCTGGCCTGGACCTATCCCCAGGACGACCCTCTGCTCAGCCAGGGGAAGGTCAACCCGCCGGAAGGCGCCACCGTGTACAGCCGGACCGTGAGGGTGACGGTCAAGTAGATGCGCCTAACTCGACCCTGCATTCGGACGCTGCTCGGCGTCGCGCTCGCGGCGATGGTGTTGATCCTGCTACCGGCGGGGCGGGCGCTCGCGTCCTCGCAGCAGATCTCGATCATCCAGGACGACGCCCGCATCGACGCGGACCCAGCGGGCACGCTGGCCCGGGCCCGCCTGCTCGGGGCCGGTGTCATGCGCGTCTCGGTGTACTGGAACTCGATCGCTCCCGACGCGGGCGCGAAGAAGCAGCCGCCCCACTTCAACGCCTCTGACCCGGGCGCATATCCCGCGTTGCACTGGGCGCTGTGGGACGAAATCGCGTCGGACGCGCACGCCGACGGCATCCGGGTCGACTTCGACCTGATTGGTGGCGCTCCACGCTGGGCCCAGGGACCCGGGCATCCCGCCGGCAACGGAAACCAGAACTGGGAGCCATCGGCGAGCGCGTTCGCCGCCTTCGTGCACGCCATCGGGGAGCGCTATAGCGGGACCTACGTGCCGGCGGGCGCGAGCTCTCCCCTCCCCCGCGTCGACTTCTGGACGATCTGGAACGAGCCGGATTACGGGCCCAGCCTGGCCCCGCAGGGCGTGCCCGGCGACCTCGCGGTCGAGAACAGTCCCCGGATGTATCGCAACCTGCTCGACGCGGGCTGGAGCTCGCTGCTGGCCACCGGACACCGGCCCGCGACCGACACGATCGCTTTCGGCGAGCTCGCCCCACGCGGGGAGAGCTACTGGGGGGTGTTCTCGGGCATGAAACCGCTCACGTTCCTGCGCGCCCTGTATTGCGTGGACTCGAACTACCACCAGCTGCGCGGCACCGCGGCGCGGATCCGCGGGTGCCCGACCACGGCGGCCGCGTCGAGGCGCTTCCGGGCGCAGAACCCGGCCCTGTTCGCGGCCAGCGGCGTGACCGATCACCCCTACATGCGGTGGTACAAGCCGAACGACGAGCTGAATCCGGATCCGACAAACCACTCCTCCACGACCGACTACTCCTCACTCGGCGTGATCGACAACCTGACGCGCGCCCTCGACCGGCTCCAGGGGGTGTACGGATCGAGGACCCGGTTCCCGATCTACGACACCGAGTTCGGGTACATCACCAGCCCGCCCAAGCACAGCCCGGACCCGACCTCGAGCGTCCGGGTGCTCTACCTGTCCCCTGCCCTCGCCGCGGACTACATGAACTGGGCCGAGTACATCAGCTGGCGCAATCCGCGCATTCGCTCGTTCGATCAGTACTTGCTCTGGGATCCCCTGCGCCCCACCCGCGGCAATGACTGGGGCGGCTTCGCCAGCGGCCTCATGAGCTGGACCGGGGTCCAGAAGGCGACCTACTACGCCTGGCGCCTGCCCCTGTACCTCCCGATCACCACCGCTCGTCGCGGCCATGCGCTCGAGGTGTGGGGCTGCATCCGGCCGGCGGCCTTCGGGATCATGGATACGGGCCAGCCGCAGACCGCCGAGATCCAGTTCGCGCCGCGATCGAGCGGTCAATACACGACGGTTCAGAGCGTGACGATCGGACCTGGCCAAAACTGCTACTTCGACGTGCACATCACGTTCCCGTCGAGCGGCGAGGTCCGGCTGGCCTACACCTATCCGCCCGGCGATCAGCTGCTCGGCAACGGCGCCGGCGTGGTAAGCCGGGTCGTCCCGATCAAGGTCCGCTGACCGTCCGCTGGGCGGCGCAGGTCCGCAACTTCGCCCGCGCGCCGGCGTTCACTTCAGAGATGAGAGCGCGCCGGGCCAGGGTGTTGGCGGCCACGGCGGGGGCGCTTGTCTGCGCGGGGCTGATCGCCGCGCCGGCACCGGCCTCTGCCTCGAGTAGCCAGCTGTCGATCATTCAGGACTCGGTCCGGGTGCTGAACGACCCGGCCGGCACGTTGGCTACGTTCCGGATGCTCGGCGCGAGCACGGTGCGCGTCATCGTGGTGTGGGCCCAGATCGCCCCCGATTGGGAGAGCCGGAGGCCCCCCGACGGGTTCGACGCCGCCGATCCGGCCGCCTATCCGGTCGCCAACTGGGCCCCCTATGACGCGATCGTCAGGCTGGCCAGCGCCGACGGCATCGCGGTCGACTTCACGCTGAGCGGTGGCGCTCCGCGCTGGGCCGAGGGGCCGGGGATCCCGCCGGCGGCGCTCGACAACATGTACTGGGCCTGGCGGCCGTCGGCCGCGGCGTTCGGTCAATTCGTGCAGGCCGTGGGCCAGCGCTACAGCGGCACCTACGTGCCCTCCGGCCAGAGCGCGCCGCTGCCCCGGGTGAGCTTCTGGTCGGTCTGGAACGAGCCGAATTTCGGCGAGGACCTCGGGCCTCAGGCGACAAACGGCTCGACGGTGTCGGTCGCACCGGGGATGTACCGCAGCCTCCTCGCCCAGGGCTGGAGCGCGCTCCAGGCCACCGGGCATGGGGCCGACACGATCCTGATCGGGGAGTTCGCGCCGCTCGGCATGAGCGCCCGCGCTTCTCGCAAATTCCCCCAGGGACTCCCCGGCAACTTCGCACAAACCAAGCCCCTGCAGTTCCTGCGCACCCTGTACTGCGTGGACTCGAGCTACCACGAGCTGCGCGGCGCGACGGCACGGGCGGAGGGATGTCCGACCACGCCAGGCGCGTCGCGCCGATTCCGGGCGCAGAACCCGGCCCTGTTCGAGGCCACCGGACTCGCGGACCACCCCTACCCGTCGAACCAGCCGCCGACGGCGGAGGCCTCTCGCGATCCCGACATTGCGCCGTTTCCCCGGCTGCCGAACCTCGAACGGGCGATCGATCGGGTCCAGCAGGCGTACGGCTCGCACCGCCGCCTGCCGATCTACAGCACAGAGTACGGCTACATCACCAACCCGCCCAACCGCGGCGCGTTCGTCTCACCGACCACCGCCGCCTACTACCTGAACTGGGCCGAATACCTGAGCTGGAAGCAGCCGCGGATCGCCTCGACCATGCAGTACCTCCTGGCCGATCCGCCGCCTGAGCCCAAGGCGGCCGGCGACGGCGGCTTCGCCAGCGGCCTGGAGTTCCCCGACGGCCGGCTGAAGCCGAGCTTCGCCGCCTATCGGCTGCCGCTGTACCTGCCGGTCACCTCCACCCGGCGGGGCCGCGCGCTCGAGGTCTGGGGGTGCCTGCGCCCGGCCCGCTACGGGATCCTCGACAGCGGCTCGCCCCAGAGCGGCCAGATCCAGTTCGCGCCGCGCTCCGGCGGCGCGGGCTTTCGGACGATTCTCACGGTTACGGCCGGGGACTCGGGCAACTGCTACTTCGACGTACGCATCCGCTTCCCGACCAGCGGCACGGTGAGACTGGCCTACACCTATCCGCCCGGCTCGCTCGGGCTGGCCGGGACGACCGTGTACAGCCGCTCGGTTGCACTGAGCCTCCGTTGACTCGCCCCGTCGGGGCGCCGACCGCGGGCCCCAGCGCCGGCGAGATCGTGCTGCTCTCCAGGGGCTAGCGGATGCCGATGCCGGGCCCGGAGAGGGTCGAGATGTCGTTGGTGAGGCCGATCACGAAGATCATCAGGATCAGCACGAAGCCGACCACGCCGGCGCGCTCCATGATCTCGAACGGGATCCGCTTACCTCGCACCTTCTCGGCCACCGCCCAGAACACGTGTCCACCGTCGAGCGGCAGGAACGGGAACAGGTTGATGATCGCCAGCGAGAGCGAGATCAGAGCCAGTACGGTGAGAGCCAAGGTCGTACTCGTGGCGAATGACTCCTGGGTGGCCGTATAGCCGTAGACGATGCTGTGGAGCTGCTTTCGCTCCTGCGGCTCGAAGATGCGCACGACCGTGGATACCGTGCGCGTGCCGGTCGACCACAGGTAGCTGACCGATATCGACGCGGCGTGCAGGAGGCCGACCGGCTCGGTGGCCTGGCCGAAGCTGAAGCCGAGCTCGGGCCGCTTGTCAGCCGCCACGTAGCGAGGGCGGATGTTGAAGGTGAGCTCGTGGCCGTCGCGCTCGACGACCACCTTGGCCGCGGTGGCGGCCGGGCAGCCGTTCACCTGGCTGCCCGCGCAGCGATGAGTGGCGAGCTGCTGGCGGATCGCCTCGGCGGAGCTGCTCACCCCGTCGACCGAGACGACCTTGTCACCGGGGCGCAGCACGCTCGCGGCCGGCGTGCCGGCCTCAACCGAGAACACCTGGCGGTTCAGTACCGGCTGGCCGCCAGAGGTCGCGGGCTGCCCCTGCGACAGGGCCAGGCCCCACACGATGAAGAAGGCGATCAGCAGGTTCATGGCCGGGCCGGCCAGGATCACCACGATCCGCTTCCACACTGGCTGGTTGTAGTACGCGCGTGGCACGACCTCGGGCGGCATCTCCTCGTGCGGGTTCATCCCGGTGATCTTCACGTAGCCCCCCACCGGCAGCGGGCCGATGCCGTACTCGGTCTCGCCGCGGCGCACCTTGACCAGCAGCGGGCCCATGAACAGGGAGAAGCGCTCGACCCGCATCCCCACCGCCTTGGCGACGGCGAAGTGGCCGAACTCGTGCAGGATGATCAGGGCGACGAAGCCCAGGAAGGCAAGGACGTACGACATGTCGCAGGCCCAGTGTGGCAGTCTCGGATGAGACTGCCTTAAGAGTCGGCACTACCCGCTGATCCGGACGAGTGTTCGTTCGCGGCTAGGCGACGGGACTGGCGGACTACGCCGCGGCGCGTTCGGAGACCAGCTCCCCGGCCACCCGGCGCGCCTCGCCGTCGGCCTCGCCCAGCGCCTCGAATGAATGCACCGGCTGCGGCGGGAGCGCCTCGAGCGTCTCCTCGATCACCGCTGCGATGTCCAGGAACCGCAGCCGACCGCGCAAGAAGGCGTGGACGGCGACCTCGTTGGCGGCGTTGAGCGTGCACGTGGCCGTGCCGCCCGCCCGAGCGGCCTCGCGGGCCAATCGCAGGCAGGCGAAGGTCTCCTCGTCGACCGGCTCGAACGTGAGTGAGCCCAAGGCGGCCAGATCCAGGGGCTGAACGGGGACGTCCGCGCGCTCGGGATGGTGCAGCGCGTAGGAGATCGGAACCCGCATGTCGGGGTAGCCGAGATGGGCGAGGGTGGCCCCATCACACAGCTGGATGAGGCTGTGGATGATCGACTGCGGGTGAACCACGACGTCGATCTGCTCATACGGCGTCCCGAACAGATGATGGGCCTCGATCAGCTCGAGGCCCTTGTTCATCAGCGTCGCCGAGTCGATCGTGATCTTCCCGCCCATGGTCCAGGTGGGATGAGCCAGCGCCTGCTCGGTGCTGACGCTGGCGAGCTCGCCGCGCTTCATGCCCCGGAACGGGCCGCCCGAGGCGGTCAGGATCAGGCGGTCCACCGTGCCGGGCGGCTCGGCGGCGAGCAGCTGGTGAAGCGCGGAATGCTCGGAGTCGACCGGGATGATCGCCGCACCCGTGGCCTGCGAGAGCGCGGTGACCAGCTCGCCGCCCACCACCAGCGACTCCTTGTTGGCCAGCGCGAGCTCGATCCCCTCGGTCAGGGCGGCCACCGTCGGGAGCAGTCCGGCTGCACCGACGATCGCGTTCAGGACCATGTCGCACTCGCAGTCGGCGATCAGCCGCACCACACCCTCGGGGCCGGCCAGCACCTCGCCGCCGGTCCAGGCCTCGCTCGCCTGGGCCGCCGCATCGGGATCGGCGATCGCAACCTTGCGCACGCCGTGGCGGCGCGCCTGCTCGATCAGCGGCTTCCACGAGCTCGCGGCGCTCAGCGCGACCACCGCCAGCCCGGAACCGGGCTGGCCGATCACGTCGAGCGCCTGTCCGCCGATCGAGCCGGTCGAGCCGAGGATGGCGATGCGCCGGGGCACGGCCCTCAGTCTAGGCACCGGGGCCTGAGCGCTCAGTGGACGATGCCGTGCCAGATGTAGTAGCCGACCACGACCGTGAACAGCGCGGCGTCCAGGCGATCGAGGGCACCGCCGTGCGCCCCGAACAACGTCCCGGAGTCCTTCACTCCCGCGTCACGCTTGACGAGCGACTCGAACAGGTCGCCGAGCGGCGCCATTACGGCGACCGCCACACCGAGCAGGAGCGCATCGCCCTGGGTGAGCCAGGTCTGATACAGCCCGGCGATGAACACAGCCATCACCGAGCCGAGCATCCCGCAGGCGAGCCCCTCGACCGTCTTGCCCGGTGAGATGCGGGGCGCGAGCTGGCGACGGCCGAACAGCCGGCCGCCAGCGTAGGCCGCGGTGTCGCCGACGAACGTCCCGACCAGCACATCGATCAGCACCGAGTTGCCGTGGCGGAGCTCGCGCAGCAGCTCCACGTGCCCGAACGCGAAGGCGACCCAGTAGATGCCGAGCAGCGTTCCGCCGACCGAGACCGTCGGCCGCGGCTGATCGCGGGCCATGACGACCACCACCGTGACGGGGACCGCCGCCACCGCGGCCGTCAGTACGCCACCCTGGCCGCCGGAGCGAGCCGCGAACACCATCGCCGCGAGCGCCGCGAAGCCGATCACCGGCACCGGCCGCCACGCGCCGAGCAGGCGGTAGCACTCGTGCATGCAGATCAACCCGGCCGCGATCATGAACAGCTGAAACGGAAGACCGCCGAGCCCGATGAAGATGATCGTCGCGATCGCCAGCGGGATCGCGACGAGGATCCGGGAGGCGAGGTCCGAGCGGCGACGGGACCTCTTGGGCGGCGGCTCGCGGCGCGGTCGCCGCTCGGAGCGTGCTGCGCCGGCGCGCGCCGACGGCGCCACTAACGGCCTCCGAAACGGCGGCTGCGCGCGGTGAAGTCCGCCAGGCTCTGCTCGAGCGCCTCGCGCGAGAAGTCCGGCCACAGCTCGTCGCGGAACACGAGCTCGGCATACGCGCCCTGCCACAGCAGATAGTTCGAGATCCGCTGCTCGCCGCTGGTGCGAATGATCAAGTCGGGGTCGTGCATGTCGGGCGCGTACAGGCGGGCGCGGAAGTCTTCCTCGGTGCCTTCGGTGAAAGTTCGCGCCGCATCGACGATCTCCGCCCGCCCACCGTAGTTGAAGGCGACAAACAACGTGATCCGCTGGTTGGCGCGGGTGAGCTCCTCGGCCCACTCCATCCGCTCGACGAGGTGGGGCGGCACCGGATCGCTCCGACGCCCGATGAACCGCATCCGGACCCCCTCGCCGTGCAGCTCGGGCGTCTCTGCCTCGATGCGGCGCGCCATCATCGCCATCAGGCCGTCCACTTCGACCTTCGGCCGGGTCCAGTTCTCGGTCGAGAACGAGTAGACGGTGAGTTCGGCGATCCCCAGGTCGACCGCGTCGCGCAGCCGGGCCTTGACGGTGTCGGCCCCGGCCTCGTGGCCGGCCAGCGCCGGCAACCCGCGACGCTTGGCCCAGCGGCCGTTGCCGTCGGTGATGATGGCCACGTACCGGGCGTGCGCGCCGTCGGTTTCGGCGGCCCCCCGCTCAGCGCGCGAAACGACCACTGCTATACCTCGAGGATCTCGGCTTCCTTGTGCTTGAGCAGCTCGTCGAGCTCGGCGATGCGGCCGTCGGTCACCTTCTGAAGCTCGACCTCGGCGCGGTGCTCGTCGTCGGAGCCGGCCTCTCCCGCCTCCTTGAGCTCGCGCAGGTCGTGCATCACGTCCCGGCGGATGTTGCGGATGGCCACCCGGCCTTCCTCGGCGATGTGGCGGACCACCTTGACCAGCTGCTTGCGCCGCTCCTCGGTCAGCTCCGGGACCCCGAGCCGGATCAGGTTGCCGTCGTTGTTGGGCGTGAGCCCGACGTCGGACTCGAGGATCGCGCGCTCGATCGCCTTGATCGAGCTCTT
The DNA here is from genome assembly GCA_019240305.1 of Solirubrobacterales bacterium. Lineage (GTDB taxonomy): Bacteria > Actinomycetota > Thermoleophilia > Solirubrobacterales > Solirubrobacteraceae > Palsa-465. Next base: position 2,213 of record JAFAYP010000010.1, on the reverse strand, counting down.
GTCGTACGGCTGGATGGTCAGCAGGCGAGCCTCGGGAGCGCTGATCGTCGCCAGCTGCTTGAGCGGCGTCGACGTCCCGTAGTAATCGACTTGGATGCGATCCAACAGCGCCGGGCTCGCTCTTCCGGTGCGCACGGATCCGAACTCGCCCCGGATCGCCTCCACCGACTTGTGCATCCGGTCCCGAGCGTCCGCCAGGAACTCGTCGATCATGTCAGTGGTCATGTCCTCACCAGCGTCCCCACGCGTTCTCCGGACACTATCTTGTCGATGTTGCGCCCGTCGGCCATGTTGAAGACGACGATCGGGAGGTTGTTGTCCATGCACAGGGCAAAGGCCGTCGAGTCCATCACCTGCAGGCCGCGGGTGAGCGCGTCCTTGTGGGAGATCTCGGGGATGAACTCGGCATTCGGGTCGACCCGCGGATCGGCGCTATAGACGCCCTCCACTCGGTTCTTCGCCATCAGGATGATCTCGGCGTGCAGCTCGGCGGCACGCAGCGCCGCGGCGGTGTCGGTCGTGAAGAACGGGTTGCCGGTGCCGGCGGCGAAGATCACGACCCGCCCCTTCTCCAGATGGCGCATCGCGCGGCGGCGGATGTAGGGCTCGGCCACCTCGGAGATCGTGATGGCCGACTGCACGCGAGTCTGGACCTCGGCCTTCTCGAGGGCATCCTGGAGCGCCAGGGCATTCAGGACCGTCGCGAGCATTCCCATGTAGTCGCCGGTCGCGCGGTCCATCCCCTTGGCTGCCTCGGCCAGGCCGCGATAGATGTTGCCGCCGCCGACGACGATCGCCACCTCGACACCCTTGCGGTGTACGGCGGCGATCTCCCCCGCGATTGCCTGCACCCGGTCGGGATCGGTTCCGTAGGAGAGGTCTCCCATCAGCGCCTCGCCCGAGAGCTTGAGCAGCACGCGCTGGTAGGCCGGCGAGCGGCCGTTCCCATCCTCGTGCGTCACGGTCATGTCCGCCTCGATCTGCTCGTGCGCCGGATCTTAGGCGCCCACGGAGAACCGGGTGAAGCGGCGGATTACCACGTTCTCACCCGTCTCGGAGGCCAGTTCGGCGCGGAGTTCCTCGATCGTCTTGCCACCGTGCTTGTCCTCGTTGACGTGCTTCTGGCGCAGCAGGACCACGTCGTCGAGCCACTTGTCGAGCTTGCCCTGGACGATCCGGTCGCGGACGTTCTCGGGGCGATCGGCGGCCTGCTCTACCGCGATCCGCTCCTCGCGCTCGCGATCCTCGGCCGGGACGTCCTCGTCGCGCACCGCCAGCGGTGCGGCCGCCGCGATGTGCAGCGCGAGGTCGCGGGCGAACCCGACGAAGTTGTCGTTACGGGCCACGAAGTCCGTCTCACAGTCAACCTCCACCAGCACGCCGATCTTGTTGCCCGCGTGGATGTAGCTCTGGACGACGCCCTCGCTGGCCTCGGCCCCGGCGCGTTTGGCCGCCTGGGCCTGGCCACGGGCGCGCAGGATCTCGACCGCCCGCTCGACGTCGCCGCCGGACTCGGCCAGGGCCTCGCGGCAGGCGAGCACGCCCGCACCGGTGCGGTCGCGCAGAGCCTTGACTTCCTTGGCGCTGATCTCGGGGCTCATTCGTTCTCCTCCGCGGCGGGCTCAGGGTTCTCGGATTCGGCCCCGTCGGTCTGCTCCGGCTCCGGCGTCGTGGCCTCGGGCTCGGCCGGCTCCTCAGCGGTCTCGGCGGGGATCGGCTCGGCCGCCGCGGGCGGCTCGGGCTCCGGCGCTGGCTCCGGCGGGGCCTCCTGGGCCGGCGGGGCCTCCTGAGCCGGCGGGGCCTGCGACTCGGTCGGCGCGGGAGCCGGTGGAGCTTCCGTTTGGGCAGGGGCCTGGGCCGCTTCCGCCGGCGCTTCGGGAGGCGCCTCCGTGGGGGCTGCCTCGGCGGCGGCCGCCTGCTCGCGGGACCGGGCCTCCGCCTCCTGGCGCTCGGCCTCGGCGGCCTCCTGACGCGCACGTTCCTCCGCTTCCTGGCGGGCGCGCTCCTCGGCCTCCTGGCGGGCGCGCTCCTCGGCCTCCTGACGCGCGCGCTCCTCGGCCTCCTGGCGCTCGCGCTCGATCCGGGCGCGCTCCTCCTCCTCGCGGAACACGTTGTGGCCCTGCGAGACCACGTCGCCGACCGCCCGGGTGATCAGGGCGCAGGAGCGAATCGCGTCGTCGTTGCCCGGAACCACGTAGTCGATCCCGTCCGGA
>JAFAYP010000007.1 GCA_019240305.1 Solirubrobacterales bacterium | reverse complement strand
GCGCTGACCGAGCCGAAGTTGTAGGCGTACAGCGCGCCGGCCAGTCCCGCGATCACCGCGCTGATCCCGAACGCGATCAGCTTGACCGCGCGCGGATCGATCGCCGCCGCGGCCGCCGCGCGCTCGTTGGAGCGGACCGCGAGCATGCGCTGGCCGAGCGTGCCGCGCCTGAGCACGCCGACCAGCACGCACAGCGCAACCGTCACGGCCAGCACGAGCCAGCCGAACACCGGGCTGGGCAGGTTGCCGTCAAGTCCCCGGAAGCCCGAGCGGGGACCGAGATCGAGGCCGAGCAGACGCGGCTCCGGTATCGGCGAGCCGGTCTGGCCGCCGCCCCACACCGTGTTGAGGAAGCCGAAGTTGGTGATCGCGACGACCGCGGCGAGGGTCACCACGGCCAGGCTGACCCCGCGCACGCGCAGCGCCGACGCTGCGGTGATGAGCCCCAGGATCAGCGCCGCGCCGGCCCCGATCAGGGGTGCGAACGGGAACGCGATGCCGGCATTGACGGCCAGGTGGGAGATCGTGAATCCCGAGACGCCGGCCAGCGTGAGCTGCACGACCGAAATCTGACCCACGAACCCGGTGATCACCACGAGTGACAGGGCGATCAGCGTCCCGATCATCGAGTTGACGAGTGCCTCGCGGAAGTCGAACGGCAGCACGACGAGCGCCACGGCGCAGATCACCGCCGCCACCGGTGCGGTGATCGCCAGCCGGCGTGGGCGGGGCGCCTCGGGCAGACGGCGCTCGACGAGCTCGCCGCGGGTGGGCAGCCGCGCCCCCCGCAGGAACATCACGAGCACGATGATCGCGAACACCACCAGCTCGTACACGCCCGGCCACGCAGTGCCGCCGGAAGTCGGGAACCACGACAGGCTCGTGACGTACTGGATGAGCGAGTCGATGATGCCCAGGGCGATGCCCGCCGCGCACGCGACCCCGAACGAGGTGAAGCGCGCGAGCAGCGCGGCCGCCAGCGCGGGCACGATCTGGAGCGGGAGCGTGCTCGAGTCGAGCTCGGTGATCGAGGCGGCGAGGATCCCGACCCCGCCGGCGATGACCGAGGCCAGCAGGGTGTTGAGCATCGAGAGCCGGTTGGGGGAGAGGCCGCCGAGCATGGCCACCACCTCGTTCTCGGAGGCCGCCCGGGTGGCCAGGCCAAAGCGCGTGAACCGATACAGCGCGGCCAGCGCGGCGGCCAGCACGATCACGATCCCGGTGAGGATGAAGCGGTCGATCGGAATCACCGCGCTCAGGATGTGCACCGTGCTCTGCGGGAGCACGGTCGGCTCGGGCTGCTGCGTGGTCCCGAAGGCCAGCAGCATCGAGGCCTGAAAGACCAGCAGCACCCCGAGCGAGGAGACCAGCTTGGCCAGGGGCGCCGCGGTGCGCAGCGGGCGAAAGGCGACCAGCTCGGTGGCCGCGCCGACGAGCAGCACGACCGCCAGGCTGGCCACCAGCGCAGGCCCGGTCGACCAGTGCAGGAGATCCAGCCGCAGCGCCCAGAAGGCGTATCCCGCCAGCATCGCCATTCCGCCGGTCGAGAGGTTGATGATCCCCGACCCGCGGTAGGTCAGTACGACGCCGAGCGCGATGCCGGCGATCAGCGCACCCGAGCCGAGCCCGAGGAGACTGAACAGCAGGATTTGCTGCACGCTAGGGCCCGGGCTCGGTCGCGGTCACGGAAACATCAGTCGTTCACTCACGACGGAGGCTGCAGCCAGCCGGCCACCTTCGTGAACACGTGCTTTCCCTTGTACTGGAAGAACTGGGTGCGGTCGTTGCACACAGCCGGCGCGCTCGAGTACTTGCCGCACTGCAGTGCCGGAGCGCCGAGCGCCACCGGTCCGGTGAAGGCTTTCGCCTTGGCCAGCACCGCCGCCGGCTTGATGTTCGCGTAGCCGAGCTCGTTGAGGAACTTCACCGTGGTGAGCATCTGACCGAACGAAACGATGTTCCACGGGTCGGGCGCGGCGGCCGGGGTGCCGTAGGTTCCCATCACCTTCATGTACGGCGGCATCCCGGGATCGGTCGGATCCCCGAACAGCGAGCTGGCGATCGCGTAGGTCCAGATCGGCCAGTCACCGCCGAGTCCCGCCGACACCTGACCGTTCAGGCACAGAGGCGCCGAGACGATCTTCTTGGCGTCGGTGATCCCGAGCTGCTTGAGGCCCTTGGCCAGGTTCACGCAGCCCGAGGAGTCGCTGTAGGGGATGACCATGTCGGCGGTCTGCGCGCCGGCCTCGGTCAGCGGGCCGATGAGGTCGGTCTGGCTCTCGTCGTAGGCCACCTTCTTGACCTTGACGCCGGCCTGCTGCAGGGCGTTGGCGATCGCCGTGCCACCCTCTGTGATGCCTGCGATGTTCGGATAGACCAGCGCGGCGGTCTTGGCGTGAAGCACCTGGGTGGCGTAGGTCCCGAACGGGCCGAGCACGTGCGTGACGTCGCCGAACAGGACTACCGCGTTCTTCTGGACCGAGTCAACCGGCGTGGTGGCGACGCCCACGATGACCGGCTTGGCACCGCCGATCGTCGAGTAGAGCGACTGCACGCCGATCGCGACCGCGCCCTCGTCGATGACGTCGACCGATTTGTCGGCCAGGAACTTCTGGCCGCACGTCGTGCCCTCCTCCTCGGCGGCCCGGATGTAGCAGGTCACCAGATTCACCGGATGGCCGTCCACGCCGCCGAGCTCGGCGTTGACGTACTTGACGGCCGATTCGGCGCCATTGGTGGCGAGCGGCCCGATCTGCTGGGCGCCGCCCTGCTGGTTGACCCAGCCGATGTTCACGGGCGGGAGCGACGAAGTGGCGCTGCCGGCCTTACCGCCGACGTAGGTCAGGTAGTTGGTCACCGACGCCGTTCCGGCGCCGCCGCTGCCGCTGGCGGTGGACGGCGCGGGCGTGCTCGCGCTCGTAGACGTGCTCGAGCTGGCGGCGGGCGCCGCGGTGCTCGAGGTGCTGCTGCTCTTGCTGCTGCCACAGCCGGTGGCGACGATCGCCGTGGCGAGCAGCGCCACCGCCCCGAGCCAGCCTTTACGCGAAGTCACGGTTTCCTCCTCTGGTGAAAGTTGGATGCGGTCAGACGGTGGTGGCCTTCGCGCCCCAGAGTTCGCGCGAGGCGATCCGGGCGCCCTCTGCCAGCGCCGCGAGCTTGGCCCACTGGATCTCGGGGTGCACGCGCTCGATGAACGCCCCCTGCGCGAAGCCGCAGTCGGTACCGGCGAGCACGTTCTCCCTGCCGACCACATTGGCCAGGCGCACGAGCCGCTGCGCGACCAGCTCGGGATGCTCGACGACGTTCGTATGGTGGGTGACCACGCCGGGGACGAGCTTCTTGCCCTCGGGCAGCGGCACCTCCTCCCACACCCGCCATTCGTGCTCGTGCCGGGCGTTGCCCTGCTCCATTACGTAGGTGCCGGCGTTCACGCCCAGGATCAGGTCGACCACGTCCCTGAGCTCCGGGTCGAAGGCATGCGGACCGTGCCAGCTGCCCCAGCACACGTGGTAGCGGACGCGATCCTCCGGCAGGCCCTCGAGCGCGTGGTTGAGCGCGCGCACGCGCAGCTCAGCCCACCGCCGGTAGTCCTCCCAGGACTGCCCGCGCGACATCATCGTGTCCGCCTCGTGCATCATCACCGCGTCGTCGACCTGCACCAGCAACCCGGCGTCGACGATCGCCCGGTACTCCTCGCGCAGGGCGTCCGCCAGCGCGAACATGAACTCCTCCTCGCTGGCGTAGTGCTCGTTCCGCAGCCAGTACGCGCTCGCCGGCGCCACCACGGGCATGAAGGCGTCGACCACGTCCTGGCCCTCGAGCGCCGCCTTGAAGTTCGCGATGTCCCGGTCGATCGCGGCGCGGTCGTAGGACAGCGGCCCGGTGCAGAACCAGGCCACGCCCTGGCCGGAGGCCGCCGCGTCCTCGTCGGGCATGTCGCTCGAGGCGGCCGCGTTCGACTCGTTGACGCTCGCGTTCTCGAGCGCGTCCATCGCGGCATAGGCGCCAGGGAAGGCCTGGCGGTCCCGGCTCGGGGGATACATCGTCCCGCCCTCGAGCTCGATCGTGCGCACCTCGAGGCCGCTGACGCGCTCGTACAGGTATGTGATCCAGCTCGCCTTGCCCATCTCGCCGTCGTCGGGGACGTCGATGCCCACCTCGACCTGCTGGTGGACGATGTCCTTGACGGCTTTCGTAAGCGTCTGTTGATAGGCGGCCTCGTCGACATCCTGGCCGCGCTCCTTGGCGGCGAGCAAGGCCAGAAGGTCCGGGGGGCGGATCAGGCTCCCGGTGTGGGTCGTAAGGATTCGGTCCATGTGCACTCCTCCCCGACGCCGCATCCGATGACCGGCGCGACATGAGCACCGTCGTGACGTTCTTGAAGTGATCGCGATGCTAGGCCCGGTCCGGCGCGCCGGATTGCGGTGCCTTCGGAGGAGTGCACGGATGCGCAACCGGCGGGGCGCGGCTGTGCGCTGTGCGACAAGTGAGGTTCTGGACGCCCGCGAGCACCCGCTCGACAGGGTCCCGGACCGGCGGTAGAGTGGCCCTCGGCTGGTGATACAGCCAGGGAGACGGGTTGCTGTCACGGAGACGTCTGGCGCAATGACGCTGCTCATCGACACCAATGCGGTGCCGGCACGGCACCGAGTCGAGTTCTGGGCGAAGTCCTCCTGGGACGCCTATCACCCCCTGCACATCGGGACCGACGGAACCGACCGCTTCTGGGCCCGGATGTGGGCCGATCGGCTTGGACCGATCGGCGTGTACCGGATCGCCGCCGGCCCCAACACCATGCAGCGCACGCCCAAGGACATCGTGGCCGGCGACCCCGAGTGCCTGCACATGCAGATCGTCCTGCGTGGCCGCCTGCACGGCGCCCAGCAGCATCGGGCGATGGTGTGCGGTCCCGGGGATATCACCAGCTACGACACCTCGTGTCCGGCCATCTTCCGAGCCGATGCGCCGTTCGAGCTGCTGGTCATACGCCTACCCAAGGCCGCGCTCGGCAAGCACGCGGGCAAGGTGTCGCGGCTGACCGCCCTGCGGATTCCCGGCGAGGCGGGCCTGCCGCGGCTGGCCGCCCGGTTCTGCTGCGAGGCGGCCACCGGGCTTGCTGACGGGACGATCGCGCGCGATGACACGGGCCTGGCCGAGCACGTGATCGACCTGGTCCGCCGGCTGTACGTCGACCTCGACGCCTCGCGGCCTCCGCGACCCCGCTCGACGGCCGAGCTCCTGATCCACGCCCAGGCCCACATCGACGCGCGGCTGGGGGATCCCGACCTGAATCCGGAGGAGCTGGCCCGAGCGTGCTTCATCTCCACGCGATACCTGCATCGGGTGTTCGAGACCGCGGGGCTCAGCGTGTGCGACTTCATCCGCTCGGCACGCCTGGACCGCTGCCGGCGCGATTTGATCGATCCCGCGTTCGCCGACCAGCCCATCGCGGTGATCGCCACCCGGTGGGGTCTGCCCAGCGCACCGCACTTCAGCCGGCTGTTCCGCAGGGCGTACGGCTGCTCGCC
>JAFAYP010000525.1 GCA_019240305.1 Solirubrobacterales bacterium | reverse complement strand
GGAGGGCTCGGCCAAGGTCACCGACTTCGGGATCGCCCGGACGCTCGACGAGGAGGGGCTGACCGCCGACGGGCGCGTGCTCGGCACCACCGACTACGTCTCGCCCGAGCAGGCCCTGGGTCGCCCGGTGACCGGCCAGTCCGACCTCTACTCACTCGGCATCGTGCTCTACGAGATGCTCACCGGCGAGGTCCCCTTCAAGGGCGAGAACCAGGTCGCGGTGGCGATGAAGCACGTCCGCGAGCCGCTGCCCGACGTGCAGTACCTCCGGCCGGAGATCTCGGCCGCGCTGGCCTCGGTCCTCGACGCCGCCACGGCCAAGCGAGTCGAGGATCGCTACGCCGACGACGCCGAGCTGATCGCCGACCTCGAGGACGCGCTGGCGATCGAGACCGCCCGCGCCGGGAGTGCGACCGGCGAGGTGACCAGCGTCCTGCGCACCCTGCCCTCTCACACCCAGCGCCGGGTTCCGTTCCGCGTCCGCCATCGCGCCGGGGCCGTCGTGCTCGCGCTGGTCCTACTCGCGATCGCCGGCGGCGCGGTGGCCTGGCTTGCCACCCGTACCCACCACGCCGCGCCCAAGCTCAACGCCCCGGCGCCCGCCCCGCATCTGGTCCAGGTCCGTCCGTGCTCGAGCTGCGCGCACGACTACAACCCCGACGCGGTCACCGGTCCCAAGAACCAGAACCCCAACCTGGTCGGGTTGGCGATCGACGGGAACACCAGCACCGCGTGGGTGACCGAGCACTACTACAACGGCTCGCTCCAGAAGGACGGCGTCGGGCTCTACGTCGACATGGGCCGGCCGATCGAGGTCAGCGAGATCGTCGTCTACACCCAGACCCCCGGCTTCCGGGCCCAGATCTGGGGCAGCACCTCGCCGCCCGATCCCTACGTGTTCAACAAGGGCCCCGGCGGCTGGAACAAGTTGACCGACATACCGGCGATGCAGCGGCGCCAGGCGATCCCGCTCGGCACCGCCACCCGCTATCGCTACTACCTGGTGTGGATCAAGAACCTGCCGCCCGGTCAGCAGTACGCCGCGCTCAACGAGATCGCGCTGTACCGGTTGACCCGGTAGTCGACTACCCGTAGTCGTAGAAGCCGCGCCCGGACTTCCGGCCGAGCCTCCCGCTGGCCACCATCCGCTTCATCAGCGGCGGCGGCGCGTACTCGTCGCGCTTGAACTCCTCATACAGCGAGTCGCAGACCGCATATAAGACGTCCAGGCCGATGAAGTCGCACAGGGTGAGGGGGCCCATCGGGTGACCGCACCCGAGCTTCATCCCGTTGTCGATGTCCTCGCGGGAGGCGAAGCCCTCCTCGTACATGCGCACCGCGGCCATCAGGTACGGGACCAGCAGCATGTTCACGATGAAGCCCGAGCGGTCCTTGGTCTCGATCGGCCGCTTGCCCAGCCGCTCGACGAACCGTCGGGAGCGGGCGATCGTCTCCTCGTTGGTGTCGAGCGCCACCACGACCTCCACCAGATTCATCACCGGCACCGGCGAGAAGAAATGCAGCCCGAGCACCCGCTCGGGCTGGCTCACCGCCTGGGCGAGCTCGGCGATCGGGATCGAGGACGTGTTGGAGGCCACGACGGCGCCGTCCGAGACCACGCCGGCGATCGCCTCCATGACCGACAGCTTGAGCCGCTCGTCCTCGGGCACGGCCTCCACCACCAGGTCGGCCTGGTCGATCGCCCTCAGGCTGGTGGTCAGCTCGATCCGCTCGCGAGCCGCCCTGGCGTCCGACTCCGAAAGCTTGCCGCCCCGCACCGCCCGCGCCAGTGAGGTCTCGATCCGCTCGCCCGCCCGTCCCATCGCTGCCTCGTCGACGTCGCGCACGATCACCGGCATGCCGGCCACCGCCACCGCCTCGGCGATGCCCGTGCCCATGAAGCCTGCGCCGACGACGGCCACCGACTCGATCTCGCTCATGGCGCAGCAGCTTAATGACGGTGCCGAGCGGCCGCCGTGTGGCGCTCGAAGGCCAGCTGGACCAGGCGGTCGAGCAGCTCGGCATAGGGCACGCCGCTGGCCTCGAACAGCGACGCGAACACGCTGGTGGCCGTGAACCCGGGCATCGTGTTGAGCTCGTTGAGCAACACGCGCTCGCCCTCGATGAAGAAGTCGACGCGAGCCAGCCCGCTGCACCCGGACCGCTGGAAGGCCTCGATCGCGATCTCCTGGATGCGCTCGCGCACCCACGGCGGCACCCGCGCCGGCACCTGGAGCTGCATCCCGCCCGGGGTGTACTTGGCCTCGTAGTCGTACCAGCCCGTCTCGCCGGCGGCCAGCACGATCTCGCCCGGCTCGGAGGCGATCGGCTCGCCGTTGCCGATCACCGAGCACTCGACCTCGAGCCCGCGCGCGGCCGCCTCGACGATCGCCAGCCCGTCGTGCTCGAACGCGGTCTGGAGCGCGCCGAGGAGCTCCTCGGCCGCCCGGACCCGGACGATCCCGACCGAGGAGCCGAGTCGGGCCGGCTTGACGAACACCGGCAGGCCGAGTCCCTCGAGGCGCGCGAGCACGCCCGTGGGGTCGGACACGAGCTCCTCGGCGCGCACCGCCCGATAGTCGACCTGGGGCAGCCCGGCGTGGGCCATCAGCTCCTTGAACATGACCTTGTCCATGCACACCGCCGAGGCGAGCACACCGGCCCCCACGTACGGCACGTCCAGGCACTCGAGCAGTCCCTGCACGGTGCCGTCCTCGCCGAACGGGCCGTGGAGCACGGGAAACACCACGTCGACGCCGTCGAGGCCCTGGCCGGGCGTCAGCGCTATGGGCACACCGTCGCGACGCCACACGCCGTCACGCCCGATGTCGATCGCGATCGGCTCGTGGCCGGCGGCGATCAAGCCCTCGCGGACCGACGCCGAGGAGGCGAGCGACACTTCGCGCTCGGAGGAGCGACCCCCGCCGAGCACCGCAACCCGCGCGCGCCTCACTTCTTCCTGTGTCCGGAGGTCGTGCCGGTCGGCGCGGTCGGGGTCGTGGTGCTCGTGGTGGTCGTCGGGGTCGTGGACGCCACGTACTTGCCGACCATGATGGTCACGCTGGTGCCCTTCTTGGCCTGGCTCGTGGCGGCCGGCGTCTGGCTCTGGACGACGCCGTTCTGGGTCTGGTCGGTCACGGTTTGCCTCTGCACGGTGGCCGGGAAGCCCGCCGCGCCCAGCGTCGCCTCGGCCGCTCCGCGGGTCTGCCCAACCACGTTGGGGACGGCCACCGTGGCCGGGGCCTTGGCCACGACCAGCGTCACCGTCGAGCCGCTCGGCGCCGGCCTGCCGCCGACGGGACTCTGGGAGATCACGGTACCCGGGGCGGCGCTGGTCGTGACCTGGCTGGTGGTGAGCACGTTGAAGCCGCGGCTCTGGAGCGTCGACTTGGCCTGACCGACGTCCTCGGTGGTCACGTCGGGGAGCTGCACCGCGGGCGGGCCGCTCGAGACGAAGATCGTCACCGGGGTGGCGACCGGCGGCGTGGCCCCGGCGGCCGGACTGGTGTCGATCACCTGTCCCGATGCGTACTGGCCGCTCGACTGGTGAACGACCCGGCCGACCTTGAGATTGGCGATCTGGATCGAGGACTTGGCCTGCTGGAGCGTCTCGCCGACCACGGTGGGCACCGTGGTGTCGCCCGGACCGGAGGACACCGTGAGCGAGACGTTCGAGCCCTCCTTGGCCTTGGCTCCGGACAGCGGGTTCTGGCCGATCACCGTCCCGGCCGTCTTCTCATTGGTGACCTGGATCTGGCTCACCGTGAAGCCGTCGTTCTGGAGCTGGGCCTGGGCGGTGGTGAACGGCTCGCCGACCACGGCGGGCACGTCCTGCTTGACCGGGCGGGTCAGCAGATAGGCGGCCACGCCGCCGCCGGCCAGCAGCAGCACGAGCAGCAGCACAAGCCAGGGCCACAGCGGGCGCCGATGCTCCGGCTCCTCCTCATACGGCGGCACCGGCCCGGTGTCGATCACGTCGAACGATCCGGTCCCGCCCGGCGGGGGCGCGGCCGGAGGTGTGCTCACGGCCGCCGCGGTCGCGGCGTAGCGGCCGGCGGCCACCCCGGCCAGCGCGGCCATGCTCGCGGTGCGCTGACCGCGCTCGCCGGAGAGCAGCGCGGTCCGGGCCTGCTCGAGCGCGGTGATGAACTGGTCGGCGTTGGCCGGGCGGTCGACCGGGTTCTTGTTTAGCGCCCACATCACGATCTGCTCGAGCTCGGGCGGCACCTCGGGGTTGAGCACGCTCATCGGCGGCGGCGCCTCCGA
>JAFAYP010000492.1 GCA_019240305.1 Solirubrobacterales bacterium | reverse complement strand
CTGGGCGGCGGCAACAGCGTGAACGCGTCGAATGCGGTCGCGTTCTCTCGTGACGGTCGGCTGCTCGCGGCCAGCCTGCTGACGGGAGGCGTGCGGCTGTATGACCCGGTGGGCGGCGCGCTGGTTCGCACGATCTCCGATCCCGGCGATGACAGCGTCTCGCTCGCCTTCGGTCCCCACGAGATGCTGGCCGCCGGGACCGTCGGGGGAACGCTCGAGCTGTGGGATGCCGCGAACGGACGGCGCGTGGGCGCGCCCGTGCTGGCCGATACGGCGACGGTCACCAGCGTGGCCTTCGACCCGAGCGGGCGGCACCTGGCCAGCACCGGGAGCGGGGACGGCACGATCAAGCTGTGGTTCACCCCCGGCCTCGAGCAGGAGGGCCCGCGGCTCGCCTCCGACCCGGGCGCCACCTCGTCCGCGGCATTCGAGCCCGGCGGTCAGGACCTGCTGGTCATCGACAACCACGGCGGTGCGTTCGTGTGGCCGACCTCGCTGGCGGTCTGGGAGCGGGACGCCTGCTCGCTGGCCGGGCGCAGCCTGACGCGCTCGGAGTGGACGCAGTACGTGGGCGGAGCGCACTACACCGCGGTCTGCCACTGAGCGCGCAGGCGCTCGGGCCGTTCGCCGAGGTAGATCGACAGCGTCCCGGCCATCACCACGAACGTCTCAGATGGCCACTCGCAGGCGGCTCGCTCAAGGCGAGCGGCGTCGCGGCCGATAACTCGCGGTGAAGTGAGCCTTTTGAGCGCCGCCGGCGCTCCGTCACCGCCGCCACGGAGGAACCCCGCAAATGAGCGTCACCGACCAGCTGAACGAGTCCCGCCTCGATGGCAACAACAACGAGCCGCGGCTCGTGCTCGACCTCGATCTGAGCGAGGCGCAGGCGCTGCGCACCTGGCTGCTCGAGACCGAGCTGAACGGTCTGAGCGCGCAGGACACCCCGGTGGTGACGGGTGCCCTGGCCAAGCTCGGCCGGGCGGTCGACACCGCGCAGGCCACGGTCAACATCCGCCGCGAGTTCCAGCACGCCGGGGTCAACCTCGCCCACTGGTCCGACGAGCAGGTGCTCGAGCTCGGGCGCCGGATCGCCGAGGCGGCCCGCCCCATCCTGGGCAGCTGAACCGTCCCGGGCGCGGGCTCTCACCCGGGGGCGTAGATCGCCATGCCTGTCGTGATCGGATTCATCAGCGGCGCGATCCTTGGCGCGGTCGCGATGCTGTTCCTGCTCCGGGGTTCCGGCGCGGGGCGAGCCGAGGCTGATCCGGCCGGCGAGGCGGTGCTCGATTCGGTCACCGGCCTGGCCACCCACGACCGGCTGCTGAGCGATCTGGGGCGCGAGCTCGAGGGCGGCAGCGAGGTCACGCTGTACCTGTTCGCGCTCGACGGCTTCAAGGACTACAACGACGCGTACGGAGACGTGTGCGGTGACGCGCTGCTCGGCTGGCTCGGACGCAAGCTGCGCGACGCGGTCGGCTCCTATGGCCTCGCCTACCGGATGCGCGGCGGGAGCTTCGCGCTGCTCGCCGTGGGCTCCGAGCGCTTCACCGACGCGCTGTGCGCCTCGGCCGCCAGCGCACTGAACGAGACCGGCGACGGTTTCCAGATCTCCTGCGACGTCGGCTCGGCGAGCCTTCCCTCGGAAACCGCGCTGCCGCGCGAGGGGCTCGAGCTGGCGGCCCGGCGGGCCGCCAAGGCGGCCGGCGAGCGCCACGTGAGGTCCGGGCGCCGCGCGCCGTCGGACGCGATCGAAGCGCTGCGGCTGGTGCGCTCGCGCCAGGACGTGGCGGCGCTGGCCGTGGCGATCGCGCGGCGTCTGGGTGTCCCGGAGGCGGACATCGTCCACATCGAGAACGCCGTGCACCTGTGCGACGTGGGCAACGTGGCGGTTCCCCGCGCGGTCCTCAGCTATCCGGGCAAGATCACCGGGCCCGAATGGCAGTTCATCCACCTGCACACGCTGGTCGGCGCGCGGCTGATCGCCGGCCCGCTCGGAATGGAGCCGGTGGCTCGGCTGGTGCGTCACAGCCACGAGCGCTGGGATGGAGCGGGCTATCCCGACGGGCTGTCGGGCGACGCGATTCCGCTCGGCTCGCGCATCGTGTTCGTGTGCAGCGCCTTCCACGACATGACCTCGGACCGTCCGCACCACCCGGCGCTCGAGCCGGTCGATGCCGTGGCTCAGCTCGAGCGCGGCGCCGGCGGCCAGTTCGATCCGGCGGTCGTCCTAGCGTTCCGCGACGAGTTCCTCGGCGAGGCGGACGAGGCGCTCGAAGCAGAGGCCGCGGCCTAGCCGACGGTCCGGTCCGGACGGGGCCGCGTGGCCCCAGGGACGCCGCCGCAGGCGGCCCAAAATCACGGCTCGTGGCCGGGCTCGATCCGCTTGGCCCGCCGGAAGGTCAGCGGGTCGCCCGAGCGATGCGCCTCGCCGTCGATCGGCTCGAGCACGAACCCGCAGTGGTCGCCGAACGGCAGGCGTTCGAGCACGCGCCCGGCAAACCAGTCCCCCAGCTCGTCCAGGACCGGAGCTCCCCCCGGACCCGGCCGCCACTGACAGCGGGCGAACTTGTCGATCTCATCGCCGGTCTCGCCGCCGAACAGGACAGCGAGCTCCTCGGCCTGCTCGGGGACGAAGTGCACGACGAGGACCTCGGCGCCATTGGTCGCCACGCGGTAGGTGCGGTTCTTGACCGAAAGGCCGACCATGAAGCGCGGGGGATGGATCGAGACCTGGGAGGCGAAGCCGACCAGGCAGCCCGCGCGCTCCCCGTCGGAGGCTGCGGTGACGATGAACAGGGAGTAATCGAGGTGGGCCATCAGGCGCTCGAACTCTGAGCTCTCGGAGGACACGAGAAGGGTTGTACCCGCCACGGCCCGGGTTACCGCCCGCGCTCGCCGGGTAGGGCGCCAAGCGTGAGCACCTCAGAGACCCCGCGCCGCCAGCTGACCCCGCTCGAACCGCTCGTGCGCGCGATTGAATCGGCCGAAGTGCTGGATCCGGTGGCCAAGTGGGCGGGCAACAACGTACGTTCGATGGTGCCGAGCGGCCCGGTCAAGGACGCACTGAGCGGCACCTGGCTCGGGCACGCCGTGCACCCCATGCTGACCGATGT
>JAFAYP010000471.1 GCA_019240305.1 Solirubrobacterales bacterium | reverse complement strand
CCGCAGGACGAGCCCGTCGTGCCCGTCGGACAGGCGCCGCTCGAACTCCCTGACCAGGCGAGTCTTGCTGACGCCCGATTCACCGCCCAGCAGCATGACCACCGGGCGCCCGACCGCCGCCTCACGTAAGCCGCGCTCAAGCTCCGCGAGCTCCCCGGTGCGACCGACGAACCGACTTGACGTGACTCGCGGGTGCATGAGGGAAGTATCGCGAGAAGCCTCGGCGGCGGGAGCTTCCGACGACCTCGGCGGCGAGTCGGGCGCCGTCGGCTGCGCGCCGGGCGTCCGCGATGTGTTGCTCGACAACTGCTTGCGACATGATGGGATGCATGGTTCTTCCTTCTCGATCGAATCCTGATTAGCCACTGCGATCAGGATGGACTGAGAGGCCCGATTTGACATCGGGAGAACGGAGCCGGTTTCGGCCTCCGACCCCTTACTTCTGAGACACGACGCCTTACCCCTCGGTCGGCAGCTCGTCGCCGGCGCTCAGGGGACTGGCCGGCGAACGCGTACCCGCCGCCACCTCCGCCCCGCTCACGTTCTGGGGGTGATGGCATGCGGCGGCATGGCCGTTCGCGTACTCGGTCAGCTGCGGCTCGACCGTCCGGCACACCTCGGTGGCGCGTGGGCAGCGGGTGTGGAAGCGGCAGCCCGCCGGCGGGCTGATCGGGTTGGGCGGCTCCCCGCCGACGATCGGCCGCTCGCGCGCCCGGTTTTCCTTGGGATCGGGAATCGGGATCGCGCCGAGCAGCGCCGAGGTGTAGGGGTGGATCGGCTTGTGGTAGAGCTCCTCGGCCGGCGATATCTCGACCAGCTTGCCCAGGTACATGACCAGGATGCGGTCCGAGACGTGACGGACCACGCTGAGGTCGTGGGCCACGAACACGTAGGACAGGTGGAACTCGTCCTGGAGCTCGTCGAGCAGGTTGATCACCTGCGCCTGAATCGACACGTCGAGCGCCGAGACGGGCTCATCGAGCATCATCAGCTTGGGATCGAGGGCCAGCGCCCGGGCGATGCCGATGCGCTGGCGCTGTCCGCCTGAGAACTCGTGCGGGAAGCGGTTCAGGTGCTCGGAGTGGAGCCCCACCCGATCGAGCAGGCCGTGCGTCTCGGCCTCGATCTGGTCCTTGGGCACCTCGCGGATCTTGAGCGGCGTGGCCAGGATCTGGCCCACGCGCTTGCGCGGGTTCAGCGATGACTGCGGGTCCTGGAAGACCATCTGCATCTGACGCCGGATCGGCTCGAGCTCCCTGCGGCCGGCCTTGGTGATGTCCTCACCGCGGTAGCGAATGCTGCCGGAGGTCGAGTCGATCAGCCGCACCAGGGTGCGGATCAGCGTGGTCTTGCCGCAGCCCGACTCGCCGACGATTCCGAGCGTCTCCCCCTCGCGCAGCTCGAACGACACGTCGTCGACGGCGTGAACGTGCCCGACCGTGCGGGCGACCACCGCCCCCGACTTGACCGGGAATAGCACCCGCAGATGCTTGACCTCGAGCAGCGGCCGCTCGTCGTGCGCGTCCGGGGCGCCGGCCTGCGACTCGGTCTCGACGCTCATGAGGTCACGGTCTCCTGGCTGGCCAGCCCGATCTGGTCGCCGACCATGCGGACCTTGCGCTTGCGCTCGGGCTCGAGCCAGCACCGATCGAGGTGCTCGGGCGCGTCGCTCAGCCGCGCGCTCAGCGCCGGCACTTCCGTGCAGCGGTCGAACGCGTGTGGACAGCGCGGGCGGAAGTGGCAGCCCTGGGGCGGTCGCAGCATCGAGGGCGGAAGCCCGGGGATGGCCGGAAGCCGCTGGGAGCGGTCGCGGTCGATGCGGGTGATCGAGCCGAGCAGCCCCCAGGTGTAGGGATGCTGCGGGTCGTAGAAGATCTCATCGAGCGTCCCCTGCTCGACCACGCGCCCGGCGTACATCACGACGATTCGGTCCGCGATGTCGGCCACCACGCCCAGGTCGTGGGTGACCAGGATGATCGCCGAGTCGGTCTCGCCGCGCAGGTGGCGCAGCTGATCGAGGATCTGCGCCTGGATCGTCACGTCGAGCGCGGTGGTCGGCTCGTCGGCGATCAGCAGCTTCGGGGAGTTGGCGAGTGCCATCGCGATCATCACCCGCTGGCGCATGCCGCCCGAGAACTCGTGCGGGTAGGAGCGGGCGCGCTCGCGCGCGTGCGGGATCCCGACCCGCTCCATCAGCTCGACCGAGCGGTCCAGCGCCTGGACCTTGCTCGTGCGCGGCTCGTGCTGGCGGATCTGCTCGGCGATCTGGGCGCCGACCCGGTAGACCGGGTTCAGCGAGGCCATCGGGTCCTGGAAGACCATCGCGATCTGAGCGCCGCGAATCTTGCGCAGCTCATCCTCGGAGGCGGCGATCACGTCGCGCCCCTCGAACATCGCCTGG
>JAFAYP010000362.1 GCA_019240305.1 Solirubrobacterales bacterium | reverse complement strand
GGCGCCGTTCGAGCCGCCGTTTCTCAGTCTGATCGCCAGCGGAGGCCACACGCTGATCGCGCGGGTGACCGACCACGGCCCGGACTACGAGGTCCTCGGTCAGACGCTCGACGACGCCGCCGGCGAGGCGTTCGACAAGGGGGCGCGGCTGCTCGGCCTGGGCTACCCGGGCGGGCCGGCGCTCGAGCGACTGGCCTCCGAGGGCGACCCGTCGGCGTTTCGCTTCCCGACCGCGGGGCGGTTGGCCGGGCTCGATTTCTCCTTCGCGGGCCTGAAGACCGCGCTGCTCTACAAGGTCCGAGACCTCGGACCCGAAACGGCCGAGCGCCAGCGGGCCGATCTGGCCGCCGCCTACCAGAGGGCGATCGTCGAGTCGCTGGCCATCCGGGTTGAGCGCGCGCTGTCCGACACCAGGCTCGAGCGGCTGTCGATCGGCGGCGGCGTCGCGGCCAACGGAGCGTTGCGCGCGCGGATGGCCGCGCTCGGAGTCGAGCTGCACGTGCCCCCGCGCGAGCTCTGCACCGACAACGCGGCGATGATTGCCAGTGCCGCCCGGTTCCTCGATCCACGTCCCTATCCGGAGTACCTCGATCTCGATGTGTACGCGACCGGCGAGCGGCGACTGGTGGTGGCCAGATGAGGACCGTCGTCCTCTACGGTCGCGCGGGGTGCTGCCTGTGCGACGAGGCCCGGGCGATGCTCGAGCGCGTCCGGACTCGGCACGCCTTCGATCTCCGCGAGCGAGACATCGACGGCGACGACGATCTGCTCCGGGCATATCTGGAGCGCATCCCGGTCGTTACGATCGATGGAGACGAGGCCTTCGAGTTGTTCGTGGACGAACCCGAGCTCGAGCGCCGGCTAGGTATGGTGCACACGCGATGAGTTACGTGGTCGGAAGCGATGCCGACACGGCGCAGCCCGGCGTCGAGAAGCCGGGCGAGAAGCTCGCGCTGGGCGTTGCCGCGCGGCTTTCGCGCTACCTGCAGGTCCTCATCCAGGCCCGCAAGATGGGCAAGGAGACGATCTCCTCGCAGGAACTGGCCGACTACACCCATGTGAACTCCACCCAAATCCGCCGTGACCTGTCCGGATTCGGCAAGTTCGGCAAGCGCGGCGTGGGCTACAACGTCGAGTCGCTGGTCAACCAGATCCGCAAGATCCTCCACACCTCCGGCCAGCACAACATCGCACTGTTCGGCGCCGGCCACCTCGGCACCGCGATCGCCACCTCGGACATCTTTGCTGACCACGGCTTCCGGGTGGTGGCGATCTTCGATGTCGACCAGGGCAAGGTGGGGGACCGCATCGGCCCGCTAGAGGTGCGACACAACACCGAGCTGCGCGCGGTGATCGACGACGAGGACATCGTCGTGGCCGTGCTCGCCGTGCCCTCCGCCGCCGCGCAGCGGCTGGCCGAGGAGCTCGTGGACGCCGGCGTGAAGATCATCTTCAACTACTCCGACGCGCTGCTGCAGGTGCCGCCCGAGGTCACCGTCCACACCTCGAGCCCCGCCGTGGACCTGCTCTACGCGCTGTACTTCTATCTCACCTGATCCTTACCGGTTCGTACGAAGAGTGAGCAGCAGTCTCGACCTGGATTTCGCCTACGCGGCGTTCGAGGATTCGACCGACTTCACGGTTGGCCTGGAGGAGGAGTTCGGGCTGCTTGACCCGAACTCACTGGGGCTCGTGCCGCGCTTTGAGGAGCTTCGGGGCGCGGCTGACGCCGATCCGGTCCTGGCCGAGTCGATCGCGGGAGAGCTGATCTCCTCGGAGATCGAGATCCGCTCGGGGCGATGTCCCGATCTGGGTGCCTCGCTGCATGCCCAGCGCGACCGGCGCCGGCGTCTGTTCACGCTGGCCGCTGAGCAAGGGGTGGCGCTCGGCGCCACGGGCACGCATCCCTGGTCTGACTACCGCGAACAGCAGATCATCGACACCGAGCACTACCACCGGGTCGAGGACGGGCTCAAGTACGTCGCCTGGCGCAACAACACCTTCTCCCTGCATGTCCACGTCGGGGTGCGCGGAGCCGATCGGGCCGTGCTCGTGTGCGACCGGCTGCGACCGGTCCTGCCCCTGCTGCTGGCCATCTCGGCCAACTCCCCGTTTTTGGACGGGCGCGATTCCGGGCTGCACAGCGCGCGTACGCAGATCTTCACCAAGAGCTTCCCGCGCTGCGGCGTTCCGGACGCGTTCGGCAGCTGGCGTGCGTTTGCCGAGTACATCGACTTCCTGGTCAGGACGCGCTCGATCGTCGAGTACACGCAGGTGTGGTGGTCGGTGCGCCCGCACTTCTCGTTCGGCACGGTCGAGGTGCGGATCTGCGACGCCCAGATGACCGCCCCGGAGTCCGACGCGCTGGCCGGCCTGATCGTGGCCTGCGTCGCGCAGGCCGCCCGCGACGTCGACGAGGGCGTGCCATTCACCGACCTGCCGCGGCGCATGATCGAGGAGAACTTCTGGCGGGCGATCCGCCACGGGCTCGACGGCGAGCTGCTCGACCTCGACAGCGGCGAGGCCTTCCCTGCGGCGGAGGCGACCGACCGGCTGCTGGCCTGGTGCGCGCCCGTCCGCGCCGAGCTCGGCATCGAGGTTGCCCCGCCGGCGCTGAACGGCGCCCAGCGTCAGCGACGGATGACCGACGCCGGGATGAGCCTGCCCGAGGCCTATGCTGCGGTGGTGGCCGAGACGCGCGAAACTTACGCCGCGAGCACCGCGGAGGCGACCCGATGAGCTCAAGCGATCCCAGACAGCCCTCCGAGGAAGAGCTCCGCGCCGCCTACGAGGCCGAGCTCAAGCAGCTGCGCGTGGAGCATGTCCTGCTCGACAACGTGGTGGCGCTGATCAACCTCGGCATGCGCCGGACCGGCCTGGCGCCCGGCACCGAGCAGGAGCGCGATCCCGCTCAGGTTCGGATGGCCATCGAGAGCGTACGCGCGCTGCTGCCGGTGCTCGAGCAGGCGGCGCCGACGCAGATCGGCGCGATCCGCGACGCGGTGTCCCAGCTTCAGATCGCATTCGTGAAGATTGGGGGTCAGCCGGGTGCGCCGTCCGAGGGCGCGGGCGAAGCCGCTCCAGCCGCCGGCGATGCCGGTCCCGGACCCGCTACCGCCGAGCCACCTCAGCCTCCGCCAGGCAAGCCCGGCGAGCCGGGGCCGGCACAGCGCAGCGGGCGGCTCTGGGTGCCAGGCCAGTAACGACCTGCCAGGGTTTTCTGCCGCCGGTCGCACTTGTCCTGGAACCGGTGCGACGGCGGGACCTGACGTCGAGCTGCCGCCTCGCACGCTACACTCGCTCGTTCCGGGCCTCCGCTCGACCAGCACGGGTGGCGGCCCTTTCCCGTTCGTGTTGGCTGCGCCGTAGCGCGCCCTCTCTCTAATTCAGACCTTCTTCGGAGGACCTCCTTGTCAAGCTTTCTTGCCCATCACGGCGTGCTCGTTGCGCTCGTATGCGCCGGCGCTGCCGTTGTCTACGGCATCCTGACCTCGCGCGCGCTGCTCGCGCTGTCGCCCGGCAACGAGACGATGCGGACGATTTCGGCCGCGGTCCAGGAGGGTGCTCGCGCGTATTTGAATCGCCAGTACACGACGATCGCCGGCGTCGGCGTGGTCCTGTTCATCGTGCTGATCCCGATTCAGAACATTCGGGTGGCGATCGGCTTCGCGATCGGTGGCGTGCTGTCCGCCTCGGCCGGCTACATCGGGATGAACGTCTCGGTGCGGGCCAACGCGCGCGTGGCCGAATCGGCGCGCAGCGGCGTCTCGCGCGCGCTCGACGTGGCCTTTCGCGGCGGCGCGGTGACCGGTCTGCTCGTCGTGGGCCTCGCGCTGTTGGGCGTCGCCGGCTACTACGGAATCCTCACCTGGATCGCCGGCGAGAGCACCAAGCACGCTGTCGACGCGCTGATCGGCCTGGGCTTCGGCGGCTCGCTGATCTCGGTGTTCGCCCGTCTCGGTGGCGGCATCTTCACCAAGGCGGCCGACGTCGGCGCCGACCTCGTCGGCAAGATCGAAGCCGGCATCCCCGAGGACGACCCGCGCAACCCGGCCGTGATCGCCGACAACGTGGGTGACAACGTCGGAGACTGCGCCGGCATGGCGGCCGACCTGTTCGAGACCTACGCGGTCACCGCGGTGGCCGTGATGCTGCTCGGCGTCCTGCTGTTCAACCAGGTCTCGGCGGTGGCGCTGTACCCGCTCGTGCTCGGCGCGGTCTCGATCATCGCGTCGATCATCGGCACGTTCGCCGTCAAATCACGCGTTGGCAACGTCGAGCGCGCGCTCTACCAGGGCCTGATCGTCTCGGGCGTCCTCGCCGCGCTCGCGTTCATCCCGATCACCTATTGGATGATGAACAAGCTGACCTTCCACAGCGGGTCGGCGGCGCCGCACTGGTGGAAGTACTACCTGTGCGCGCTGATCGGGATCGGGGTGACCGCCTGCCTGTTCGTGATCACCGACTACTTCACCTCGACCCGCTTCGCCCCGGTGAAGAGCACGGCTCGGGCGTCGCAGACCGGGCACGCCACCAACATCATTCAGGGACTTGCCCAGGGCTTCCAGTCCACCGCCCCGCCCGCGATCGTGCTCGCGCTCGGGATCCTGGGCTCCTGGAAGCTGGCCGGCGGCGGGACCACCACCGGGATCTACGGCATCGGCGTGGCCGTGATGGCGCAGCTTTCGCTGACCGGGCTGATCGTCGCCCTCGACGCCTTCGGGCCGATCACCGACAACGCGGGCGGCATCGCCGAGATGGCCGACCTGCCCCAGGAGGTCCGCAACGTGACCGATCCGCTCGACGCGGTCGGCAACACCACCAAGGCCGTGACCAAGGGATACGCGATCGGGTCCGCCGCGCTCGCCGCGCTCGTGCTCTTCAACGCCTTCGAGACCGAGTTGATCGACGCCGGCAAGCATCCGAACTTCTCGATCGGGAACCCGGCGATCCTGATCGGGCTGCTGATCGGCGGGATGATGGTCTACCTGTTCGCTTCGCTGGCCATGGAGGCGGTCGGCCGCGCCGGTGGCGCGGTGGTCGAGGAGGTGCGCCGCCAGTTCCGCGAGAAGCCGGGGATCATGGAAGGCACCGAGCAGCCCGAGTACGGCGCCGCCGTCGGCCTGGTGACCCGCGCCGCCCAGCGCGAGATGATCCTGCCCTCGCTGATCCCGATCCTGATCCCGTTCATCGTCGGCCTGATCAGCATCGAGGCCCTGGGCGGCCTGCTCATGGGCGTGATCGT
>JAFAYP010000239.1 GCA_019240305.1 Solirubrobacterales bacterium | reverse complement strand
CAGCGTGGTGGCGCCGATCATCCGCAGCTCGCCGCGGGCCAGCATCGGCTTGAGCATGTTCGCGGCGTCCATCGCGCCCTCGGCGGCGCCCGCTCCGAGCACGGTGTGGAGTTCGTCGACGAACAGGATCACCCTGCCCTGCGAGGCGACCACCTCGTCGAGCAGGGCCTTCAGCCGCTGCTCGAAGGCACCGCGGAACTGGGTGCCGGCCAGCATGCCGGCCAGGTCGAGCGCAACCACGCGCACGCCGCGCAGCGGCTCGGGCACGTCCTCGGCAGCGATGCGCAGGGCCAGGCCCTCGGCGATCGCGGTCTTGCCGACGCCGGCCTCGCCGATCAGCGCCGCATTGTTCTTGCGCCGCCGGGCGAGCACCTCGACGACCTGGGCGATCTCCTCGTCACGGCCGATGACCGGGTCGATCCGGCCGGTCTGCGCCTCGGCGGTCAGGTCGCGGCCGAACCGGTCGAGCGCCGGGGTGCCGGACGACTCGCGGCTGCGCGTGCGCTGGCGCACCGCCTGTCCACCGGCGCCCGAACCGGGTTGGCCGATCAGGGCAGCTGCGCCCCGTGGAGCGGGAGCGCCGCCGAACCCGCCCTGCTGCGCCATCGCGAGGCGTGCGCAGCGCTCGCAGAGCAGGCCGGAATGGCGCTCGCCGCCGGCCACGAACGTGACCTCTACCGCCCCCGGACGCTCGCCGCAAAGATCGCAGAGCGCCGGGTTCTGGGTGTTCTCGAATTCCACGATGTCAGTCCTTCTCTCGCTGTAAATCTCAGTCGATGCAACTGAGATATTAGCGGCTCGCAGGTCAGCGCCGGGCTTCGAGCAGCCGGAGCCACACCTCGCTGACCGTGGGATAGGACGGCACCACGTGCCACAGCGTCTCGAGCGGCAGGCGGCCGACGATCGCGGTGGTCGCGCTGTGCAGGAGCTCTGCGACCTCGGCACCGACGAAGGTGGCGCCAACCAGCGTGTCGGTCGATCGGTCGACGACCAGCTTGGCGCGGCCGGTGTAGTCATCGCGCAGCAGCGAGGCGCCGGCGACGGCGCCCAAGTCCTGCTCGAGCGTCTGCACGTCGAGCCCCTTCTCGCGCGCGCGTGACTCAGTGAGGCCGACCGCGGCGACCTGGGGGTCGGTGAAGACCACGGCGGGGACCATGTCGTGGTCGGCGACGTCGCGGTAGCGCAGGCCCTCGATCGGCCGTCGTTCGGCGCGGGCGGCGATCACGTCGCCGGCGATCCGGGCCTGGTACTTGCCCATGTGGGTGAGCAGCGCGCGACCCGCCACGTCGCCGACCGCGTAGAGCCAGTCGCCGGCGACTCCTTGCACGGCCATGTGATCGTCGGTCTTCAGGTAGCCGTGCGAGTCGCTCGGGTCGACGCCGATCCGCTCGAGACCGAGCTCGTCGGTGGCCGGGGTGCGGCCGGCGGCCACCACGACCTCGTCCACCTCGAAGCTCGAGCCGCCGGCCTCAACCGTGGCCGGGCCGCCATGGATCCGGCCCACACCGGCGTCCCTGGCGTCCGGACGCCGCACCGAGTCCACACCGGTCCCGACCAGCACCCGGATGCCGCGTCGGCTGAACTGCTCGGCCACCAGCTCGCCGGCAAACGGCTCCTGCTGGGCCAGCAGCGAGGGCTCGGGCTCGACCACCGTGATCTCGCGCGCGCCGAGGCCGGCGAGCCACGTGGTCGATTCGCAGGCCACCACCCCGCCGCCGATCACCGCGACCCGCGGCGGCACCTGGCGCAGGTTCGTCACGTCACGCGAGGTCCACGGATGCGCCTGGCGCAGCCCATCGATCGGGGGAATCGAGGCCCTGGTGCCGGTGGCGATCACGACCGCGTGGAGCGCCCGGAGCGTGCGGGTCCTGCCGTCCTGACCGCTCACCTCGATCGCTTTCTCCCCGGTCAGCCGTCCGTGCCCGCGGATGACCTCGATCCGGTTATCGCGCGCCCACCGCACCTGGCCGGAATCGTCGTGGTGGTGGGTGAACGAATCGCGCCGCTCGAGGGCGGCCGGCAGGTCGAGATCGCCGGAGAGCATCGACGAGACGCCTGGGAGGGCACGGGCGCCGTCGAGTACCTCGATCGGGCGCAAGAGCGCCTTGCTGGGCATGCACGCCCAGTACGAGCACTCGCCGCCGACCAGTTCGGCCTCGACGATCGCTGCGGTGCGGTCGCTGTTCTGGATCGCGTACTGGGCGGCGTTCTCGCCGGCCGGCCCACCGCCGATCACCACCACGTCGAAGGTCCCCTGGGTCGCGCTCACGGCCTCGCAGCCTAACCGCCGCCCGGGTTAATCGGCGCTGCGCGCGGGTATCGCTTCAGCATGGCCAGCGAAAAACAACGTCAGGCAGCACGCAAGAACGTCAAGAAGGCCCAGAGCGGCGCTCGCAGCAAACGCAGCATCGCCAGCCTCGACTCGAAGACGCGCTCCGCCCTCGGTCGCGAGGGCGCCAAGGCCGCCGCTCGCAAGCGCGGCGCCTCGCACGGGACCGGCAGTGGAGCCGGGGCGATGACGGTGACCGAGCTGCGGCGCGAGGCGGCGCGTCTGGACATCAGCGGGCGCTCGAAGATGGGCAAAGCCCAGCTGATTCGCGCCGTGAGCCAGAAGCGCCGCTCGCGCTCGAGCTGACGTCCCTAGGACGCCACGGGATGCGTCTCGTGCAGCTCGGTTGACTGCGCGCCACGCCGCGCCGCCTCGGCCTGCATCAGTTGGCGGTTGACGTGGGCCCAGTCGAGGTTGCGGAAGAACGCCTCGACATACTGCTTGCGGCCGTCCGGGGTCGCGCCGTAGTCGCGGGCGTAGGCGTGCTCGTAGACGTCGAGCGCCAGCACCGGGACCATGTTGTAGACCGCCCACAGGTTCTGGGTGTCCATCACGTAGTTGAAGATCGACCCGTCGTTTAGGTCATAGCCGACCATCACCCAGCCGCGAGCGGCCGATGCGGCCTTGCGCACGGCGTGCTTCCACTCCTGAAGTCCGCCATTGAACTCGTTGTCGACCAGCTCCGCGAAGCGGCCATTCGGCTCGCCGCCCTCGCCGCCGAGGTGGCCGAAGTACAGGTCGTGGTTCTTGTAGCCCAGCAGCGCGAAGGTGTAGTCGACCGAAACCGCGCGCAGCTGGGAATAGACCTGGTTGCCCTCGATCTCCGAGTACTTGAACTCGTTCAGGAGCTTCCGGCACTCGTTGGTCTTCTTCACATAGCCCTCGTAGAGCTTGTAGTGGTCCTCCATCGTCTGCCTGGAGATCCCGTCGAGGTCCTTGTCAAAAGCGGGAAACCGGCGGGACTTGATCTCGTCCCAGGGCATACGAAACCTCCCTTGGTCGTTTCGTATGCCCTTGCCCCAGGATGAGCCGTTCTAACGGCGCCGTTGTTCGCGCCGGCGCCGGTCCTTGGCCTCCTGGCCGCACTCTCTCATCTGGCACCACCGGCGGTTGCCGCGCTTGGTGGCGTCCAGGAAGAACCAGCCGCAGTGATCCCCGGGGCACTGCTTGAGCCGGGTGGAGGGTCTACCGGCGAGCAACTCGACGCCGGCGGTGACCGCCACGTGGCGGACCGTCTCGAGTCGCGCGGTGCTCCAGTGCCAGCGAGTCGCGCCGTCGGGATCGAGCTGCAGGTCCGCGGCGCGGTAGGCGTCGGCGGCCAGCTCGCCCAAGCTCCGCACGGCGATCGCCGGCAGGGGCCGCTGGTGGACACGCGCGTAGAGCAGCGCGTACATGAGATCGCGCGCCTCGCGGGCTCGCTGGAGCTCGGTCTCGGCATCTGGGTGAAGCGGGACTGACCGCCCGAGCACGCCGTGGCGCTGGCCCCACAGACGCAGGTCCTGCGGGGTCAGCAGGACATCGTCGGCCTCGGGGTGGCCCCGCTCCTCGGCCGTGTTGACGAAGTCGAGGGCCACGTGGCCGCCCACGAACGGCAGCTCACGGATTGACTGCACGCTGAGAGTGTACCAGCAAAATCCTGTTTGCTGGAGCCAGGATCGGATAGGCTTCCACCAGTGAACCTTCTTTTGCTGGTACATGGGCCCGAGGACGAGATCTGATGGCGATCCTTCTAGCGCTTGTCGCCGCGGTCGGTTGGGGCGCCTCCGACTACTTCGGTGGCGACGCCTCACGCCGTGATGTCCCCGTGTTCGTGGTGGTCGCGATCGCCGAGCTGCTCGGAGTACTGCTCCTCATCCCGTTGCTCATCGCGCGCGGGGCGCCGCCGCCGGATGACCCGAGGCTGCTCTGGGCGGCCGTCTCGGGGGCGGCCGTCACCGTCGAGCTGAGCCTCATCTACCGCGCCCTGGGCCGCGGCCAGGCGTTCATCACCGCGCCGACCGGTGCCCTGGGGGCGGCCGGTGCAGTCGCCGTGGGCCTGATCGGCGGCGATCCGATCAGCCTGGCGCTGAGCATCGGGCTCCTCTGCGCGCTCCTCGGTGGCGGGATCAGCGCCTGGAGCTCGCCGGCCGGCTCCGGGCGCGAGCGCGCCGATCTCTGGGAGACCACCGTCACCTGCCTGGCTGCCGCGGCGGCGGTCGGCGCCGCGCTCACCTCGCTCCATGCCGCCGGCCGGCTCGACCCGCTGTGGGCGACGGTCATCGAGCATGCCAGTACCGCTCTGTCGGCGGGCCTCTTCGTCGTCCTCGGCCGTCGGCGGGCCCTGCGCGATCTCGTCCCCGAGCGATCGCATATGCCGATGCTCGCGGTGGTCGCCGCCGTAGGCGTCGGCGGCGATCTCGCCTACACGAGTGCCTCACGTACCGGAGCGCTCAGCATCGTGTCGGCCATCGCCTCGCTCTATCCGGTGACCACGATCGGCCTCGGCCGGCTGCTGCAGGGCCACCGGCCCGACCGCATCCAGTTCGTTGGCATCGTGCTCGCGCTCGGGGGCGCGGCCCTGCTCGGCGCCGCGACGGGGTGAGCGCCAGAGCCGGGTCTCTCGAGGTCGGCCGGATCAGCCGCCGCCGCTGGCGATCCCGGTGCCGCTGGCGTTCGAGCTGCCGCCGCTGGCGATTCCGGTGCCGCTGGAGCTTTTGCCCTGGGAGGGGTTGCTGTGCAATCCGGTGCCGGCCGAGCCGGTCGGGCTGCTCATCACCAGGGTGTGCCGCACCGGAGCGACTGCGCTATGGACCGGACGCGTCATATGGGTCACCGACCTGCTCCTTGTGCGCGGTGCGGTTTTCTTCGCCCCGGCCGGCTTGCGCTTGACCAACTTGGGCTCGGCCGGCGCCGGCGTGTGCGCGACGGGCGGTTTGTCGGCGATGGCCGCCTTCTTGGGCGACGCCGAGTATGCCGGCCGTGAGGCCGCCGGAGTGGTCCGGACGCTGGTCGTGGTCGTGTGGATAGCGCTGCTCGCCGGCGCATCGGCCTGAGACTTCGGGCTGTCGGCCATCGAACTCACGAGGGCGACCGCGACGCCGGCGACGAGCACTCCCGCTCCGGCCGCCATCAGCCGGCCTCGTCTGGCGATCGGCTTCGAGACCCGTGCTCGCTTGGCGTGACGGTGCTTCGGGCGCTGCGGCTCGGTCGCAGCTTGCTCGGGCGTCGGCTCGGCCACGGCCACGGCGGGGTTCGCCTCTTCGGCAATATCCGGGATGGGTTCGAAACCATCGGCGAACGGTTCGACGGAGTCCGCGACCGGCGTGGACTCGGGCAGGGCCAGCCGATAGTCGCGCAGCACCTCGAGGTTGTGCGCGGCGGCGGAGTGGCCGCGCTCGTGAGCGCGCGCGAAGGCCAGCTCGGCCTCGGCCAGCCGTTCGTGCTGGGCGAGCAGCATCGCGACCTCGAAAGCGCCGTCGGCGTCGCCCCGCTCGTCGGCCCGCACATAGGCGGCCGCGGCAGCGTCGATGTCGCCGCGTTCCTCGAGCAGCACGCCGAGCTTGGCGGGGGCGCCGGCATGACCGCGCTCGTCCGCGAGCACCAGGGCGTTCTCGGCCTCGGCCAGCCGGTGCTGCGCCAGCAGCAACATCGCGAGCTCGAACCCGGCGTCGGTGATGCCCCGCTCCTCAGCTCGGCGGTACGCGGCCTCGGCGCCCTCCATGTCGCCGCGGAAGCCGAGCAGCACCCCGAGGTTGAACGCGGCGGCCGGGTGTCCGCAGACGTCCGCGCGCGCGAAGTACTCCTCGGCCTCGACGAGCGTGTCCTCGCCGGCAAGCTCCACGCCGCGCTCAAACGCCGTCTCGGCATCCATGGCCTCGGCCGACGGCGGATATGTCGTCACGGGATCAGTCAACTGCCAATTCTCGCTGGGCCCCGGAGCGACCTCATCGAATGCACTCCTGTTCAAATCGCACGGGTGCGAGCGAGGCACCATAGCGACGACGCCGAGAGCGCAAAAGCGGAGCACCCGGCCG
>JAFAYP010000313.1 GCA_019240305.1 Solirubrobacterales bacterium | reverse complement strand
GACGAGCACCACGATAAGCGACGCTGGCGGAGCACAGAGCGTCGCTGCCGGCTCCGCCACGGTCAGCTCGGTTCCTGTCCCGGCGGTCACCGGCGTGAGCCCGCCCTCCGGTCCGACGGGGGGCGGAACTAGCGTCACGATCACCGGCAGCAACTTCACTGGAGCCACAACGGTGAACTTCGGGCCGAATGGCGCCAGCAATGTGAAGGTGGTCAATTCTGGCCAGATCACGGCAACCTCCCCACCGGGAGCGGGAACCGTCGACGTCACCGTCATCACAGCAAACGGCACGAGCTCGCCGAACTCTGCCGATCAGTTCACCTATATCGCACCGCCGCCACCTCCGCCTGGCGCACCACCGTCCTCAGCTCCAGGCGTATCCGGCGGGGCACCGACGACCATAACCGGGAGCGAGGCGGGTCTGGCTGGCCGCGTGAATCCGGAGGGTGCCTTGGCCGTCGCCTACTTCCAGTACGGTCTCGATCCGAGCGAACGCGGCCCCGGAAGCTCGACCACCCTCTACGACCAGTCGACGCCGCCCCAGGCGGTGGGCTCGGACTTCTCGAGCCATACCCTGACAGCGACCCTGTCAGGGCTGGTGCCAGGGGCGATCTACCACGTGCGCCTGGTCGCCACCAACAGTGCGGGCACGACGTTCGGCCAGGACCAGACGTTCGCCACCGCCAGAGCTGCCGCCCCACCCCCGCCGGTGCTGGGCAAGACCGTGGACGCGCAGCCGGTGAGCGGCACGGTGTTCATCAGAACGGTATCGGGCGTGTTCGTGCGCCTAACCGGAGCGCAGCAGATTCCGACGGGAGCGGTCGTCGATGCGCTCCACGGCACGCTGAAGATCACCACGGCGCTTCCCCGCGGCACCAGCGGCGCCATCGATGCAGCGGCCAAGGGCAAAAAGCCCAAGCCGGGAGGCACCCAATCCGGCAACTTCGGTGGCGCGATCTTCAAGATCACCCAGGCGCGCACCGGCCTGGCCACCCTGTCGCTCCTCGAAGGCGCCTTCAACGGCGCCCCGAGCTACACGGTCTGCAAGGCCCACACCGCCGCCGACGCAACCGTCGCCTCGAGCCGTACCCTCCAGCTCCTCAAAGCCAGCGCCCACGGCAAGTTCCGCACGAGCGGGCGCTACAGCGCCGCCACCGTCCGCGGCACGATCTGGACGATCGCCGACCGCTGCGACGGAACGCTCACGCACGACATCACCGACTCCGTCGCGGTCACCGACTTCGTCCACCACAGGACGATCGTCCTGCACGCCGGCCAGAGCTACCTCGCGCGCAAGCCATAGCCGACCGCCGGCCGGATGATGGCCGGGGTGATCACGATGGCGATCAACGGGGAATTACTGCCGCATGCTCCGCTTGCTCGGCCTGGTCATCTCGATCGGTCTCGCCGACTCGTTGAACCCGACGACGATCGCCCCAGGGCTCTACCTGGCCATGGGACAGCGGGCCGTCTCCCAGCTGGTCCAGTTCACGCTCGGTGTGTTCGCGGTGAACCTGGCGGGTGGCGCGATCATCGCGCTCGGGCCCGGACAGGCGTTGCTGGCGCTGGTGCCCAAGCCGGACGCCACCGCGCGCTACGTCGCGGAGACCGTGGCCGGCGTGGTCATGCTGGTGGCCGCCGCCGCGCTCTGGCACCGGCGCGACCGCCTGGCCCGCCGTGAGCTTCCTTCGCCGCCGTCGGAGGGCCGCTCGGCGATCGTGCTCGGGGTGACGATCACCGCGGTCGAGCTGCCCACCGCCTTTCCGTACTTCGCGGTCATCGCCGCAGTGGTCGGCTCGGGGCTCGATCCGGTCCGTCAGCTGACCCTGCTCGCGATCTACAACGTCGCGTTCACGCTGCCGCTGATCCTGATGATCGTGATCCTGGTCATCGCCCCACATCAGGCGGCGCGAATCCTGCGCCGCGTCCGCGACTTCCTCCAGCGCCACTGGGCGGCGCTGCTCGCCGTGCTCGCGCTTCTGGCCGGCGTATTCGTCACGGTGATCGGCATCACCGGGCTCACCGGCCGCGGACACGGCGCAGTCGCCCGCCTGTCGAGGAAGCTGCGGCGCGCGATCACGCGCTGAGCTTCTCGTGCCGGGATCGGCGCTCTCTCGCTAGCATCCACTGGACAAACCTGAAAACCAGGGGTGCTGGCGGGACAGGCCGGCTGAGATAGCGCCCTACGCAACTGTGCGACCCGGCGCTGACCCTTCGAACCTGTGGGGTAATGCCCGCGAAGGGAGCGACAAGCGAGATGATCGAGGCTCCCGCCAAGGAGCCTCGCGAGCTTAACGGCGAGGACTCGGTCCGCGTTGAGCTCGTGAGCCGCGCATTCCAGACCCGGCGCGGGCGTGTCGACGCCCTGGCCGGGATGTCTTTACACGCGGCGCCGCGCGAGGTGGTGGCCGTGGTCGGCCCGAGCGGCTGCGGCAAGACCACCCTGCTCGAGCTGATCTGCGGCCTGCAGCCGCCCGACTCCGGCCGGGTGCAGGCCGGGCCGGCGGCGCTGATGCCTCAGCGCGATCTGCTCCTGCCGTGGCTGAGCGCGATCGACAACGCCGGACTGGCCCTGCGCGCGCGCGGCGTACCCCGCGAGCAGGCACGGAAGGCCGCCGCCCCCTGGCTCGAGCGCTTCGGCCTGGCGCCGTTTGTGCACACCCGGCCGGCGGAGCTCTCAGGCGGCATGCGCCAGCGGGTGTCGTTCCTGCGCACTCTGCTGGCCGGCAAGCCCGTGCTCGCCCTCGACGAGCCGTTCGCCGCGCTCGACGCGATCACCCGCCAGGAGATGCAGGGGTGGCTCGGCCATGTCCTCGAGTCGGAGCCTCGCACGGTGATCCTCGTCACCCACGACGTGGAGGAGGCGGTGATCCTCGGCGACCGTGTGATCGTGATGTCGCCGCGTCCCGGGCACGCCGTCAGGGAGATCGAGGTTCCGCTGGCGCGGCCCCGTAAGCGCACCGACCCGGCGGTGGTCGAGTTGCGCGAGGAAGCCCTGACCGCGCTCGGAGTACAGGCATGAATCGGATCAGGCGAACCGCCCCGGCAGCTCTCCTCCTGATTGCACTGCTCGGCGCCTGGGAGCTCTACGTCGACGTCAAGGGATCGACCTTCTCGCTGATCCTGCCCGCACCTCACCAGGTGGCCCAAGCGCTGTACACGGACCGTGGCTTGCTGTGGAGCAACTTTCTGGTCACCGCCGAGGAGGTCCTGCTCGGCATCGTCGTGGCCACGGTGGTCGGCTTCCTGCTGGCCGTGGCCATCCATTTCTCGCCCACGCTGCGCCGCGCCGCGTACCCGTTGCTGGTCGCTTCCCAGGCCGTGCCGGTGGTGATCCTCGCCCCCGTCCTGGCCTTCTGGCTCGGCTTCGGGCTGCTGCCCAAGCTGGTAGTGGTCGCGATGGTCTCGTTCTTCTCGATCGTGGTCACGACCACCGCGGGCCTGGCCGCGGTCGATCCCGACCTGCTCAAGCTGATGCGGACCTTCGACGCCTCACGAGCGCGGACGTTCTGGCACATCGAGCTCCCGGCGGCGCTCCCCGGCGCGTTCACGGGGGCCAAGATCGCCGTCGCGGTGTCGGTGATCGGCGCGGTATTCGCCGAATGGAACGGCTCGAACTCAGGGTTGGGCTACGTGATCCTCCAAGCGCTGCCTCAGCTGAAGGCCGCCCGGGGAATGGCTGCGGTGGTCATCCTGTCGCTGTTCGCGATTGCCCTGTTCGCCCTGCTCGGGCTGGCCGAGCGGCTCGCTCTGCCATGGGTCTATCTCCCCTCGGGAAAGGAGCAGACGGCATGAAACGTGCGCTGATCGCCATCGCATTGCTTACGCTCGGGCTGGCCGGCTGCGGAGAAAAGCAGGAGTCGGTCACGGGAGCCCCGGGCACCACCCAGTCGCTCACGCTGATGCTCGACTGGGTGCCGAACCCCGACCACGTCGGTCTCTACCAAGGCCTGGCCGATGGCGATTTCGCCCGCGCGGGGATCAACCTCCACGTCGAAGTTCCCTCCGACCCCGCCAGCCCGCTCGAGCTGCTGGCCGCCGGAAAGGTCGACGTGGCGATCTCCTATGAGCCCGAGGTGCTGCTGGCCCGCAACCAAAACCAGCCGCTGGTCTCGGTGGCGGCGATCGCGCAGGAGCCGCTCACCTCGATCGTGTCGATCGGCTCCAAGCACATCAGGGCCCCGGCGGACCTCAAGGGCAAGCGCGTGGGCGATGCCGGCATCCCCTACCAGCACGCCTACCTGACCACGATCCTCGCGCATGCCCATGTGCCCGCGAGCTCGGTCAAGGAGATCAACGTCGGCGCCAACCTCGTGCCGGCGATGCTCTCCGGCCGCGTCGACGCCACGCTCGGGGCCTACTGGAACGTCGAGGCGATCGAGCTCGCGCAGCTGCACAAGAAACCGAACGTGATCCACATGCAGCAGGTCGGGGTCCCCGACTACGACGAGCTCGTCGTAGTCGTCCGCAAGAACACGATCGTCAACCACTCCGACCTGATTCGCCGCTTCGTGCAGGCACTCGGGCGCGGGTACGAGTCGGCGCGGCGCGACCCGCAGACGGCCGTCGACGATCTGGTCAAGGCGAGTCCGGGCCTGGACCCGAAGCTGACGCTGGCCAGCGTGGAGGCCAGCCTGCCCGCGTTCTTCCCGAGCGACCCAGCCAACCCCTGGGGGTGGCAGGACCCCAAGCAGTGGTCCGCCTACGGCCAGTGGATGCTCGCCCAGCACCTGATCTCTGACCCCAACGCCGTCCTCGACGCGTCGACCAACGAGTTGCTGGCCGGTCAGGGCATCTGACGCCAATAAGAAAATTCTCTCCGGCGACCGATGAATTTCGTCCGGGGCGTCAGTCTGATCCCATACGATGGCCCTCATGACGCAGACCGCTGCCCCTCCTGAGCTCGAGCATCGGCTGGAGCAGCACCGCTCCGAGCTGACCGGCTACTGCTACCGCATGCTCGGCTCACCGTTTGAGGCCGAGGATGCCGTTCAGGACACATTCCTGCGCGCCTGGCGCGGATTCGACCGCTTCGAGGGCCGCGCCGCCTTCCGCTCGTGGCTCTACCGGATCGCCACCAATGTGTGCCTGGACATGCTGAACAGCCGCGCGCGGCGCGCCCGGCCGATGGACTTCGGTCCGGCTGCCACGCCGGATCCGGCCAACCTGAACAGCCTGCCCGAGGTCACCTGGATCGAGCCGATCCCGATGAGCCTGATCAGCACCGACGAGGACCCCGCCGATGTGGTGGCCAACCGCGACACGATCCGCCTCGCCTTCATCGCCGCCCTCCAGCACCTTCCTGCCCGACAGCGCGCCGTGCTGATTCTGTGCGAGGTCCTGCGCTGGAAGGCCAGCGAGGTGGCCGAGCTGCTCGACACCAGCGTCGCCTCGGTCAACAGCGCGCTCCAGCGCGCCCGGGCCACGATCGACGAGCACGAGATCGCCGAGACAGACGCGGTCGCGCCGATGGACGCCGAGCAGCGGGAGATGCTCGCCCGCTACGTCGACGCCTTCCAGCGCTACGACGTCGACGCGCTCACGGCGGTGATTCGCGAGGACGCCAGTCAGTCGATGCCGCCCTACGACATGTGGCTCTCCGGCCGCGACGACCTCCTCACCTGGTTCTTCGGCGCCGGCATCGGATGCGCGGGCTCGAAGCTCATCCCGGTCGAGATGGCCAACGGATCGGTGGCGTTCGGCCAGTACAAGCCGAGCGAGTCGGGCAGCGGCTACGACCCATGGGCGCTCCAGGTGGTCGAGTTCGCCGGTGGCCGGGTCGTGGAGTTCACCTTCTTCCTCTCCACCGAGCGGCTGTTCCCACTTTTCGGGCTGCCGCCGCGGCTCGAGGCATAGGCCGACGGACCACGGGCCGCGTGCCCACACGCGTCCCTATTCGAGCAGGACCTCCTCCAGGCCCATGAACGCGATCAGGTCGCGCAGCCCATCGGAGGCGCCGCGCAGCCGGATACGGCATCGGTACCGCCGCGCCGCCAGCTGCAAACGCGCCAGCGCGTCGACGGTCACGGCGTCGGCGGCGACCCCGGTCACATCGCACAGCGCCAGCGACGCGCCGCTACGCGCGAGCAGCACGCACACCCGGGCGGACAGTCCGGGCAGGTCGTCGCGCTCGATCGGTCCCCAGATCGCAAACGTGATCGTGCTGGTCGGCGACGCAGCCATCCAGATACAGACTGCGAAACTGCCCCGAAGTCATCGGACCCGCCCGCGCCCTAAACCGACCGCGAGGCCGGGACCTCAGGCCGCGTCTCGCCGGAGCGCCGCGCGGAAACGCGCCGGGTCGGGCAGGGCGGGCTTGGTCGAGGCGATCCAGTCTTCGAGCAGCACCGTGAAGCGGTCCGGCTCGTCGAGATGGGGGAAGTGGCCGGCGCGCTCGAACACCTCACAGCGGCTGCCCGGTACCAGCTCGTGGGCGCGCCGACCATGATCGATCGGGATGATCCGGTCCCGAGCTCCCCACACGATCAGTAGTGGAAGCTCCTGCGCGAGGTACAGACGGTCGAGGGCCTGTACGCGTTGCCCGCCCACATCGACGGACGCCCGCAGCGTGTGGACGAAGGCGGCCCGGCTCTCCGGGTCCCCCAGCGAGGCATGGCCGCGCGCCATCTCCAGAGCGTCGTTGCCGAGCTTGACGCCGGCGCGGCCAAGTGCCCGGCCCACCGCGCGGCCCGCGCCCAGCACCTGGCGACCGGCCAGGAGCGGGATCACGAGCTCGGAGCCGGGTAGCGTCGCGGCACGCAAAAAGCCGTGCACGCGGCGTCCCAGGCCTCCGCTCGAGACGAGGGCCAGCCGCTGGGTGCGCTCGGGGAACTGGTAGGTGAACTGCATCGCCACCCCGCCGCCCAGCGAGTGGCCAACCACGGTGGCCGGCCCGAGATCGAGCGACAGGGCCAGGTCGCGGATCCCCGAGGCGAACGCGCCCATCGAATAATCCCCGCGCGGCTTGGCGCTCTGGCCGTGGCCGAGCAGGTCCGGCGCGAGCACCGTGTGCTTGCGCGCCAGCCGCGGCCCGACCGTTTCCCAGACCCGCGAGGACGCGGTGATTCCGTGGATCAGGATGATCGGCGGCCCCATACCGGCCAGCCGGTAGGCCACGCGATGCCCGTGGATCGTCGTCTCCTGCAGCTCGAAGGTCATCTTCGCGGGAAGATGCTAGGCGAATCCGGCATCCTGTCGGAGCAGATGAGGATCGCCGTCGCCGGAGGGACCGGAACCGTCGGACGCCGCCTGGTCGCCGCGCTCGTCCGCGATGGTCATGACGCGCGCACCCTCAGCCGCCACGCCTCCGAGTACCCCGTCGACCTGACCACGGGCGCCGGCCTCGATGCGGCGCTAGCGGGCTGCGAGGCCGTCATCGACGCAAGCAACGGACCACCCACGCCCGAGTCCCGCGCGGTACTGGTCGAGGGCTCGCGTCGGCTGCTGGCCGCCGAGCAGCGCGCCGGCGTGGCACACCACGTGTGCGTGTCGATCGTCGGCATCGATGACGTGCCGATGGCCTACTACCGGATCAAGCTCGAGCAGGAGCGGGTGGTCGAAGCGGGCGAGATTCCGTGGACGATCGTGCGCTCCACCCAGTTCCACGATTTGATCGGTTCGCTGCTGTCAGCCGCGGCCCGAGTACTCATCCTCCCCGCGGCGCGCGCCCGCTTTCAGCCGGTCGACGTCACGGAGGCGGCCGAGGCGATCGCCTCGGTTGCTTGCACCCCGCCGCGCGGCGCCCGCGTGACCGTGGCCGGTCCCGAGGTGCACGAGCTGCGCTCGCTCGGGCGCCTGTGGCGGGAGGCGACCGGCCGGCGCACGCTCGAGGTGCCGATCCCGCTGCCCGGGAAGCTCGGACGCGCGCTGCGTGACGGACGACTGACCACCGCCGAGCCCGACGTGCGCGGGCAGGTCACGTTCGCATCCTGGCTGGCGAAATCGCCACGACGAGCGCCGCGAAAGTGACACCGACCTACTGGCAGTCGGCCGACGAGGACGCGCTCATGCAGGACGAGCACGCCTTCATCTGGCAGGCCATGCTCGACACGATCGACGTCGATCTGTCAGGACGGCGCGTCCTCGATGCCGGTTGCAACCGCGGCGGGTTCCTGCGGCTGCTCGCCACCCGATCCGGGATCGCGACCGGCTACGGCTATGACCCGGCCGCGGGAGCGATCACCGACGCCCGCCGGCTGGCCGGCGATCTGCCGCTGGTCTTCGAGCCCGCCTCCACCGTGCCCGCCGGGTGGGAACGATTCGACGTCGCGTTCAGCCACGAGGTCCTCTACCTGCTCCACGACCTCGCCGCGCACGCGGACGCGATATACGGCGCGCTCGCGCCCGGTGGCGTGTACTACGCGGTGATCGGCGTACACGCGGACTCGCCCGGAATACCGGACTGGCACGCCGAGAATGCCGAGCGGCTCAAGCTGCCGAAGCTGTATTCGCTCGACGAGGTGATCCAGGCGGTCACCGGGGTGGGGTTCGAGGCGGCCGCCGCACGACTGAAGATCAGGTTCGTGCCTGTGTCCGGCCACGCCCCGAGCTTCCCGGCTGGCCTGGACTACTTCTACGAGCACAAGGTCATGCTGCGATTCACCCGCCCGCGACGGTGAGGGCTTGGACCACTGCTGCCGCCGGGCTGACCCGGTTGGCTTCACGCCTCCCATCGCGGGTTTCAGGCCACTCGCGCCCCCGCCCGGTCGTGAACGGCGGTTCACCCGCTCATAGCGCGGGTTGCCCGACACTCGACCAACGCAACAACGCCGACTGGCGAGAAACCCGCACTGCCGCCTGCTACGCACCGCCATGTCGCCTGGTGGCGGCCCCCGGATCGCTTGCCCTGGGGGCCGCCGGCTCAGGCCGCCACGCGCGCGACGGCCACACTGCCGGCCGACCGCAGCGCGTGCAGCCCGGCCAGCCCGGCCCACGGCGCATACGGTGCGAAGAAGTCCATGACCTCCTCCTCGGTGGCGCGCGCGTACGGATCGCCCCCCGCGCGTAGCCGCCCGACCAGCTTCAGGTAGCCGACGTCGCCGGCCGGAAGTTGATCGAGGCGTCCCTGGCCGGTCAGGGCCAGCATCTGGATCGTCCAGCTGCCGATGCCGCGGATCGCCCGCAGCCGGCGCCAGCCTTGCTCGGGCTGCGAGGTGTCGAACAGGTCGACGCGGCCGCTGGCCACCTCGCGCGCCGCGCGCACGAGCGCCAGTGCCCGGCCGCCCGAGAGGTCCATCGACTCGAGCAGTGCGGGAGCCTGGCCGGCGAGCGTCGCAGCGGTCGGCGCGTCCCGCATTCCGGACCACTCACAGCGCCGCCCCAGCCGAAGGATCAGCCGGCGCTCGATCGCGGCCGCCCGCCCGAACTCGATCAGCTGCTCGCAGATCGCCCAGGCGAGCGCCTCGAACGGATCGGGCTTGCCCGCCGGGCGCAGGCCGGGCGAGGTCCGCACGGATCCCCCGATCAAGGGATCGAACCGGAAGCGCTCGTAGAAGCCGGAGAGGTCCTGATCGACCCCGAGGGCCAGGCGCATGCGCTCGATGCCCCACTCGGCCGCTGCGCGCTCGGCGGCCCGCGCTCCGAACAGCACCCGCCGGGGCGATAGCTGCGCCACCCGCACGAGCACCGGTTGCTCGCCGGCGTGCACCAGCCGGTGAAGCACGCCGCCGCGTAGCCGGGTCAGGCCGTCCATCCCGTTCCGAAGCGGCAGAGCGAATGCGCACCGTGGCCGGACCTCGACCCGGAGCTCGACCCCGGGAGCTCCGGACGCCATCCCCGGCCGACGGAGCCCGCTCACTCGGGCTTGGCGAGCACGTGCACGTCGACCAGGAACGACCGGCTGGCGGCAATCGGCAGCAGGTCGGCCGGCCGGCGCGATCCGCCGCGGGCGCTGCGGACCATCTTGCGCGCCGCGCGCCGCTTGACCAGCGCCACTGTGGCCGCCCCCGCTACGAACCCGGTGGCGGCGACCGCGGCGACCTGGACGGCGGGCAGTGACGCCGGCGCCGCGCGCTCGATCGTGCGCACCTCGGCCACCACGGGCAGGCCGTCGACGACCTCGACGTCGG
>JAFAYP010000136.1 GCA_019240305.1 Solirubrobacterales bacterium | reverse complement strand
GCCACCACCTGCTCGGCGTAGGCGACACCGAAGGCCGCGATTTCCTCGAGCGCGAGAACCAGCCCGGGAAGGCACTCGGCGTGGCTGTTGGACTGGAGCTGCGGGCAGATGGTCTCCCACATCGTGTGTGCGAGCGGATGGTTGCGGTCGGCGAACGCGATCACGCCCTTGTTGGGGCCCGGCAGCGTCTTGTGAGTGTTGAACGTCAGGATGTCGGCGCCCTGAAGCAGTGGCTGCGGGAGCAGGCCGGCGGCGATCAGGCCGGCCGTGTGGCTGACGTCGACGGCCAGCGTCACCTGATCGGGCAGTGCGCTCGCGAGTTTCTCGATCGGCTGCGGGCGACGGCAATGGGAAGGCTGAACGAGCAGTAGCCGAATGCCCGAGTGCTCCTCGACCAGGCTGATCGTCGCGTCGACGTCGATGAGATCGTCGAGCATCGGGAACGAGAACGATTCGATGCCGAGTCTTTCCGCGAGAACGGAGGCGCCGAAGTGCCCGCCGTCCTCGGGGGCCAGCTCGACGAATGCATCTCCCGCCTGGCACGCAGCCATCACGACCGCCTGCTCGCACATCGATCCCCCGTTCGGGCGCCAGTCGGCGATGTCGGCGGCGAACAGCCGCTTCATCTGGGCCAGGAACCTCGCCTGTAGGGCGGGCAACGTAGCCGACCGGGGGAACGACCACTCACCGCAGTGCCCCGGGCTCGGGGCATCGAAGAAGTAGTGCTCTCCGCCG
Organism: Solirubrobacterales bacterium; assembly: GCA_019240305.1. Lineage (GTDB taxonomy): Bacteria > Actinomycetota > Thermoleophilia > Solirubrobacterales > Solirubrobacteraceae > Palsa-465. Next base: position 2,612 of record JAFAYP010000136.1, on the reverse strand, counting down.
AAGAAGGCAGCCGCGGCGCGGACAACCGCGCTGGGGTAGTTCTCGCTGGCGGTCAGAGTGGCCATGACCGTGTGGTAGTGCCGGTCCTGGGCCATCATCCCGGCGAGCCAGCCGAGCAGCTTGCCATCCGTGGCGAACATCCCGGTCGGCAAGGCATCGGCGTGATCCACGCCCACCGGGCTTGCCCCCACAAAATCGTAAGCGGCCATGTGACGTCCTCGTTCGTGCAGTCACGGAATTAACGCGGCCGCTCACGAGCAACTTGTGGGCGACGCGGCGCCCGACGGGCCGCCGACCTAGAATGGGGCGTCGTGCCATCCCACGACGTGCTGATCATCGGGGCAGGGCTCGCCGGCCAGCGAGCGGCGCTGTCGGCGGCCGAGGCCGGCGCGTCGGTGGCGATCATCTCGAAGGTCCACCCGGTCCGCTCGCACTCGGTAGCGGCCGCCGGCGGCATCAACGCCGCACTCAACCCCGAGGACACCTGGGAGTCGCACGCCTTCGACACGGTCAAGGGCTCGGACTACCTGGGCGATCAGGACGCGATCGAGGTCATGTGCCGCGAGGCGCCGAACGAGATCCTCTACCTGGAGCATCTAGGCGTCACCTTCCACCGCAACGAGACCGGCCATCTCGGCACACGCGCGTTCGGCGGCGCCTCGGCGGCCCGGACCTACTACGTGGCCGACATCACCGGCCACGCCATCCTCCACGTCCTCTACGAGCAGCTGATGAAGCGCTCGGAGCAGATCGATCGTTACGAGGAGTGGTTCACCACAGATCTGCTGCTCGACTCTGACGGCCGCTGCACCGGGGCGATCTGCCGCGATTTGCGCGACGGCGCGCTCGAGGTGTTCAACGCCAAGGCCACGATCCTTGCCTCGGGCGGCGCCGGCCAGGTGTATAAGCCGACCACCAACGGGCTGATCGTCACCGGCGACGGGATCGCCCAGGCCTACCGGATCGGGGCCAAGTTGATGGACATGGAGATGGTCCAGTACCACCCGACCACGCTGGCCGGCAACGGTCTGTTGATAACCGAGGGCGCGCGCGGCGAGGGCGCCTGGCTGCTCAACGCCGAGGGCGAGCGGTTCATGGAGAAGTACGCCCCCAACAAGTTCGAGCTGGCCTCGCGCGACGTGGTCTCGCGGGCCGAGCAGACCGAGATCAACGAGGGGCGCGGGTTCGACGACGGCACGGTCGCGCTCGACATCACGCGCGTACCCCGGCGCCGCACGCTCGAGGCGTTGCGCGAGATCGTCAACATCGGACGCGACTTCGCCGGAACCGACATCACCCGCGAGCCGATCCACATCCGCCCGGGCCAGCACTACATCATGGGCGGCATCAAGACCAACTCAGACGGTCAGACCACCGTCCCCGGTCTGTACGCCGCCGGCGAGGTGGCGTGTGTGTCGGTCCACGGCGGTAACCGGCTCGGCGCGAACTCGCTGCTCGACACGCTGGTCTTCGGCCGCCGCTCCGGCCATCACGCCGCCACGCAGGCGCTGCACATGACGATGCCGAGCACCGCCTCCTCGCGCGTGGCCGAGACCGCGCGCAACATCAAGGCGATCATGGATCGCCCCCAGAGCGGCCGGCGAGTCGGCGCGATCAAGAACGAGCTGGGCGAGACCATGAACGAGTACGTCGCCGTGTTTCGCGAGCAGGCCGGGCTTCAGAAGGCGCATGAGATCGTCCGCCGGCTCAAGGAGGAGGCCACGGTGGCGGCCATCGACGACCGCGGCTCGGTCTTCAACCAGGACGTGATCGCTGCGATCGAGCTCGGGTACATGCTCGATGTGGCCGAGACGATCGTGGTCGGCGCGCTGGAGCGCAAGGAGTGCCGGGGGGCGCAGTGGCGCATAGATTTCCCGGGTCGAAACGACGACGAGTGGCTCAAGCACATCGACCTGTCGATGAACGGCTCTGATGCGCCTCAGGTCAGCTTCTCGGAGGTCACGATCACCCGCTGGCAGCCGGAGGAGAGGACCTATTAGTTACTCACGCGCGCGTGGAAGGACGCACTGATGGCTGAATACACGCTCAGGATCCGCCGCTACGACCCTCAGTCGGGCGGCGCTCCTCACTGGGACACCCACACAGTTGACCTCTCCCCCGTCCAGTCGGTCCTCGACGCGATCCTCAAGATCAAGGACGAGACCGACGGCTCGATCGGCATCCGCTGCTCGTGCCAGCAGGCCATCTGCGGCTCGTGCGGCGTACGGATGAACGGCAAGCCCGGACTGGCCTGCAACACGCACCTGGAGGAGGCCGCCCGGCGAGGTCATGGCACCGGCTGGAACCCTCCCGACGAGGGGCAGGAGAACCCGGTGATCACGGTCGAGCCGATGGGCAACATGCCGATCATCCGCGACCTGATCGTCGACATGGACGCCGTCCACTGGAAGAAGGTCCAGCGCGTCACCCCGTACCTCATCAACAAGCAGCCGGTCCCCGAGCGTGAGTACATCGTCCCCCACGAGAACATGGTCGACGTCACCCAGACGATGGCGTGCATCCAGTGCGGCGCATGCGTATCTGACTGCCTGGCCATGGAGGTCGACCCGCTGTTCGTCGGTCCGGCCGCGCTCGCCAAGGCCTACCGGTTC
>JAFAYP010000073.1 GCA_019240305.1 Solirubrobacterales bacterium | reverse complement strand
GGCGGACCTAGCGGTCGCCCGGTGCTTTGCGCGGATACTGGGAGACTTCCTCGCCCAGGTCCAGCGCGGTGGTGATGATCCGGTGCTGCTCGGCCGCGTGGGCCACCGGATAGCCCTCACCCGAGGCCGCCCGCTCGGGCCGTCCGATGTAGCCGTAGCGTAGGTGGTGGGGCAGGATCTGAAGCAGCCGGGGGCCCATGTGGGCCCGAGCGCCCATGTTGCGGGGCTCCTCCTGGACCCACACGACCTCCTCGAGCTTGGGGTAGCTCTCGACCAGCGCGAGGATCTCGGCCTGGGGGAAGGGATAGAGCAGCTCGACCCGGCCGATCGCCACGCCGGGGTTCTGTGCCCGCGACTCGTGCCCCGCCAGTTCGTAATAGAGCTTCCCGGTGCACAGGATGAGCCGCCTGACCTGTTCGGGATCGTGCTCGCGGGACTCGGACAGGACAGGCTGGAAGCGGCCCTCGCACAGCTCGGCCGCCGTGCTCGTCGCCTGGGACAGGCGCAGCAGGCTCTTGGGGGTCATGACGACCAATGGGCGCTGCTTGGCCACGCGGGCCTGGCGACGCAGCAGATGGAAGTACTGGGCGGGGGTGGTCGGGTTCGCCACGCGGATGTTGCCCTCGGCGGCGAGCTGGAGGAAGCGCTCGAGCCGGGCCGAGGAGTGCTCGGGGCCCGAGCCCTCGTAGCCGTGCGGGAGCAGCAGGGTCAGGCGCGAGGTCTGGCCCCACTTGGCCAGGCCCGAGACGATGAACTGGTCGATGATCACCTGGGCGCCGTTGGCGAAGTCGCCGAACTGCGCCTCCCACAGGACGAGCGTCTCCGGCGCCTCCTGCGAGTAGCCGTACTCGAACCCGAGGCAGCCCATCTCCGACAGCGGGCTGTTGTGCAGCTCCATCGGGGCGAGCGAGCCTGGCAGGTGCTGGATCGGGCAATGCTCCTGGCCGGTCTTGGGGTCGTGCAGGACGAGGTGGCGCTGGCTGAACGTACCGCGCTCGGTGTCCTGGCCGGTCAGGCGGATCGGGATCCCCTCGGTGAGCAGCGAGGCGAACGCCAGCGCCTCGGCATGGGCCCACAGGATGCCCCCGCCGCCGCCGTCTGCTGAGCCGTCGCCGGAGAACACCTCCCGGCGCTGCTCGAGCTGGCGGATCAACTTGGGATGAATCGTGAAGCCGTCGGGCACGGCCAGGAGCTCGTCGTTGAGCACGCGCAGGCGATCGGAGGACACCGCGGTGTTGACCTCCGGCGAGGGCGTGCGGTCGAGCTCGTACTCGCCTGTAGCGTGGCGAACGTCCTTGGCTGCGGCGATCCGGTCCTTGAGCTCCTGGTGGGCCCCGGTCAGGACCTCCCACACCTCATCGGTCAGCTCGGTCGACTGCTGCTCAGTTACCACTCCCTGCTCGATCAGCGAGCGGGCGAACAGCTCGCGCACCGGCGGGTGCTTCTTGATCACCTGGTACATCTCGGGCTGGGTGTAGGCGGGCTCATCGGCCTCGTTGTGACCGAAGCGGCGATAGCCGATCAGGTCGATCAGCACGTCGTGCCCGAACTCCTGGCGGAAGGCGAAGGCCAGCCTGACGGCGGCGACACAGGCCGGGACGTCGTCGGAGTTGACGTGGATGATCGGCACGTCGTAGCCCTTGGCCAGATCAGAGGCCCACGTGGTCGAGCGCGAGTCGTCGGGGTCGGTCGTGAAGCCGACCTGGTTGTTCTGGATGATGTGGATCGTGCCGCCGACGGTGTAGCCGTCGAGCGCCTGGAGGTTGAGCGTCTCGGCCACGACGCCCTGGCCGGGGAAGGCCGCGTCGCCGTGGAGGATCACCGGCACCGCGGCGTTGGTCTCGCGGTGGGCGTGCGGGCCCTGCCGGGTCGTCTGAGCCGCTCGGGTGGCGCCGGCGGCCACCGGCGCGACGAACTCCAGATGCGAGGGATTGGACTCCAGCCGGACGATGATCGACTCGCCGCTGGGCAGCTGATAGGAACCCTGCGCGCCGTGGTGGTACTTGACGTCGCCGGTGCCGCCCTGGGGGATCGTGGTGATCGCCTCCAGGGTCGAGGAGCCCTCGAACTCGGCGAAGATCGAGCCGTAGGCCCGGCCCAGGTTGTGGGCCAGCACGTTCAGCCGGCCCCGGTGGGCCGTGCCGATGACCACCTCGCGGGCTCCGCGGGTGGCAGCCATCTGAATCAACTCGTCGAGCATCGGGACGGTCATGTCGAGTCCCTCGATCGAGAACTGCTTCTGGCCCAGGTAGGCCTTGTGCATGAAGCGCTCCAGCGCGTCGACCTCGGTCAGGCGCCGCAGCAGCGTGGTCTGCTCCTCGGTGGCCAGCGGGGTGCGGAAGCGACCCGACTCGATCGCCTCGCGCAGCCACAGGCGCTGGCGGTGCGAGGCGATGTGCTCGATCTCGTATGCGATCGGCCCGCAGTAGGTCTCGCGCAGGTGGGGCAGCGCCTCGGCCAGCGTGCGGCCGGGCACGTACATGCGCAGGATGTGGGCCGGGATCCGCTCCATCAGCTCGGGACTGAGGCCGAGCGGCTCGGGGTCGAGCGCGGGATCGCCCTCGGGCTCGCGGCCTAGCGGATCGAGGCGCGCGGCGAGATGACCGTGGGTTCGGTGGGCCTTCAGCAGCGACGTGGCCGCCTGCACGGCCTGCATCAGCTCCTCATCGAAGGCGGGGCCAGGGGCGGCGGGGGCGGCCGCCGGCGCGGCCGGGGCAGCGGGCCCGGCCAGCTCGGGCGCCACCGCAGACACGGGGGGTGGCGGGGTGAGCGGCGGCAGGACCAGGCCGAGGTCGCCGAAGACGCGCTCGTAGAAGCCCTCCTCGCCTCCAAGCAGCGCGTCGACGCGCTGCAGGAAGCGACCCGACTCGGCGCCCTGGATGATCCGGTGGTCGTAGGTCGAGGTCATCGTCATGACCTTCTCCGCGCCGATCGCAGCACCGATCGCGCCCAGACCGGGCGGGTAGCCGATCGCGCCGGTGGCCACGATCGTGCCCTGCCCGACCATCAGCCGCGGGACCGAGGCGATTGTCCCGATGCCGCCCGGGTTGGTCAGCGACAGGTTGGCGCCGCTCAGATCATCCGCGGTCAGGGTGTTGGTCCGGGCCTTGTCGACCAGCGCGTCATAGGCCCAAAGGAACTCGACGAAGCTCCGCCGCCCGGCGTCGCGGATGACCGGCACCATCAGCGTGCGGCTCCCGTCCTTCTTCTCGACGTCGACGGCCAGGCCCAGATGGCAGGCCGCGTCGTCGACGCGGTGCGGCTTGCCGTCGATCTCGGCGAAGTGATGGGACATGACCGGCATGTCGTCGGTGGCCACGCGCGCGATCGCGTACGCGATCAGGTGCGTGAACGAGACCCGGTGGCCGGCCTCCTTCAGCTGGGTGCGGCGCTGCTCGAGGGTGGCGACCGAGAGGGTCCGGAACGAGGTGGCGGTGGGGATCGACCGGCTCTCGTCCATGTAGCGCGCCAGCGCGGCCGCTCCGCCGCGGATCGGTCGGGCGCCCGCCGGGGTGGCGGCCGCTGGCGCGGCGGTCGCGCCGTTGCCGCCGTTGGCCTTGGCCGCGAGCACATCGGCCTTGGTGATGCGGCCTCCGCGGGCCGTGCCGGTCAGGACGGAGAGATCGACGCCTTGCTGCGCGGCGATCCGACGGGCAACCGGCGAGATGTGACCCGCAAATGATGCACCGGGGTCCGGTGCGCTCGGTGTCGCGCCGGCGGAGGGCGCGCTGTGCGCAACCGACGGCTGGGCGCCGTCGGTTGCGCCGGCACCGGCCTGCATCCGGGCGATCACCTGGCCAACACTGACGGTGTCGCCCTCGGCGAACAGAATCTCGGTGATCGTCCCGCTGGCCGGCGCCGGCAGCTCCATGTCGACCTTGTCGGTCGAGATCTCGACCACGGTGTCGCCCTGCTTGACCGAGTCGCCGACCTTGACGCTCCACTGCAGGATCGTGCCCTCGGTGACCGACTCGCCGCCGGTGGGAGTGACGATGTCGACTGTCTCGCCGCTCGAGGCCTCGGCGGCCGCGACGCCCTCCGCCTCGGTCGTCGCGCTGGCCACGGCCTCCTGGCGCGTGGCGGGCGGTGACTCGCCCGAGACCGGAGTGGCCGGCACCGCGCCATCCCCGTCCGAGGAGATCTCGGCCAGCACCGCGCCCACGGCCACGGTCTCACCTTCGGCCGCGTGGATCTTCACGATGCGCCCGGCGGCGGGCGATGGGACCTCGGCGTCGACCTTGTCGGTCGAGATCTCGACGATCGTCTCGTCGATCGCGACCGTGTCGCCCTCCTGCTTGTGCCACTCGAGCACGGTGCCCTCGGCGACGGAGTCGCCCATCGCCGGCATGACCACCTGGACAGTGCCACTACTGACTGCCATTTACGTGTCAGAGGGTAGCCGGGATGGGGCGCTCTGCCTACGCCGGCGCTCCTGCACCACGAACCCGATCGACCCCGCAAACGGGCCCAGGCCGCCGAGTACGGCGACCGTAACGGCCAGCCACCAGGGGATCACATGCATCCGCGCCGCGGCAATGCAGACCAGCGACATCGCGATCCAGAGCAGCCCGTGCGACATCCCCAGGATGAACGTGGCTGGCTCTGGGTTGCTCAGCACGAAGGCGCATATCAGCAGCGCCAGGTACACGCAGGAATGGGTGAACGAGACCGCCTCCAGCCGGCCGAAGGTGATCGTCCGCATCAGTCGGAGACCAGCGCGGCCACGCGGCGTAGGGCATCGTGCGCCTCGCTCGGCCAGTTGGCCGGGTCGGGCGGCCACCAGGCGAACTCATCATGCTCGTGATCGGGCGTCACCGAGGCGCCATCCGGAAGCCAGGCCTGGCCGACGAGCAGCACCATGTCGCTGGGCAAGAGCAGCAGCGCCTCGATCTGCAGCCGCTGCGCCCGCACCGACCACTCCTCGAGCAGCTCGCGGCCCATCGTGTCGGCCGGGTTCTCATCCACCTCCACCGAGCCGCCCGCGCCGAGCGCCCAGCGGCCGGCCCAGGAGGCCAGCCAGTCAGCCCGCCGCCCGGCCAGCCAGCGGCCGTCGGCGGCGCGCACCGCGCAGAGGATCGAAAGGCTGCGCGCCGCCCCGTCGGGGATCAGGCGAAGTGCCCAGCGGGCCGGCTGAAGCTCGAGCGAGAGCCGGTCGCGTCCCGTCTGGAAGTCCGCCATCCGCGCAGCGAAGCCGTCGTGGCTGGGCGAGCCGCGGCGACGCAGCTCGTCGAGCGCGAGGTCGGCCGCCTCGGTGGCCGCCCCCGGAGGATCGAACGGATCCTCTCGCCAGGCAACGTCGACCTGGGCAGGTTGCCAGGGGCCACGAGCCAGGACGCCGGCAGATACGCCCACGCCGCACAAGGTACCGTCGGCACCCGTGGAGCGACGGCGCAAGCACTGGGGCTGGGGCTACGAAGACGAGCAGCTCTCGCCCGATGAACTGCGTGGCGCAGCGCAGTTCCTCAGCGGCCGACTCGGCTTCGGATCGAGCGAGCCCGAGCACCCGGTGGCGCTGGCCGAGGTCTCGCTCCCGGCCCCGCGCCTGCGGCCCCCCGAGGCGCTCGCGGTGATCTGCGCGACCGACGAGTACGAGCGCGCGCTGCACTGCTATGGCCGCTCGTACGCGGACGTGCTGCGGGCGTTCCGGGGCCACTTCGAGCATCCCCCGGACGTCGTTGTCCATCCCCGCGACGAGGCCGAGGTGCAGGCGGCGCTCGACTGGGCGGTGTCGGCCGGCGCGGCGGTGATCCCATTCGGTGGCGGCACGAGCGTGGTCGCAGGCGTCGAGGCGGCCGGTTGCGAGGGCTACGCGGGCGTGGTGACGATCGACCTGGGGGCGCTCGACCGCGTGCTCGAGGTCGATCGGGTGTCGCTGGCCGCGCGGATCCAGGCCGGCGCGAGCGGTCCCGGTCTGGAGGAACAGCTCGCCGAGCACGGGATGACCCTGCGCCACTTTCCGCAGTCGTTTCAGTTCTCGACTCTGGGGGGCTGGATCGCCACCCGGGCCGGCGGTCACTTCGCCACCCTGCACACGCACATCGACGATCTGGTCGAGTCGGTCCGGGCGCTGACGCCGGCCGGCGCGTGGGAGTCCCGGCGGCTGCCCGGCTCGGGCGCGGGCGTGTCCCCCGACCGGATGCTGATCGGCTCGGAGGGCGTGCTCGGGATCATCACCGAGGCGTGGGTCCGGATCCGCCGGCGGCCGGCGCACCGGGCCTCCGCGCCGGTACGGTTCGAGAGCTTCGAAGCCGGTGTGGAGGCTGCCCGGGCGCTCTCGCAGTCGGGCCTGTACCCGGCCAACTGCCGGCTGATCGACGCCCGCGAGGCCGATCTCACCGGCGCTGGCGACGGCACGCACGCCCTGCTCGTGCTGGGCTTCGAGTCGGCCGAGCACGATGTCGAGCGGGCGATGGCCACCGGGCTTGAGATCTGCTCCGATCACGGCGGGACTTGGAGCCCACCCACCCGGCGGGCTGGCGGGAGGGCGCGCTCGGGTGATGACGCCATAACGAGCTGGCGCGAGGCGTTCATCCGCGCTCCTTACCTGCGCGATGTGTTCATAGCCATAGGCGTGCTGTCCGAGACGTTCGAGACCGCGATCACCTGGGAGCGCTTCCCGGCCTTCCACGCGCGCGTGATGAGCGATGTGGGCGCCGCAATCCGTGAGGCGTGTGGCGCCGGAACGCTCACGTGCCGTTTCACGCACGTATATCCCGATGGGCCCGCGCCGTACTACACGATCCTCGCCCCTGCCCGCCGAGGGGCCGAGCTCGAGCAGTGGGCCGAGATCAAGCGCGCCGCGTCCGAGGCGGTGATCGCCGGCGGTGCGACGATCACCCACCACCACGCGGTTGGCCGCGCGCACCGGCCCTGGTATGACCGCCAGCGACCCGAGCCGTTCGCCGCGGCGCTGCGGGCCGCCAAGGCGGCACTCGATCCAACCGGTGCGCTCAACCCGGGGGTTCTGATCGATCCGTGAGCCCCGAGCTGTACGACCGTATCGGCCGAACCTACGCGAGCGCGCGGCGGACCGATCCGCGCATTGCCGCGACGATCTGGCGGGCGCTCGGCGATGCGCGCAGCGTGCTCAACGTGGGCGCGGGGACCGGGCACTACGAGCCGAGCGACCGAGAGGTGGTGGCGCTCGAGCCCTCGCCGGTGATGATCGCGCAGCGCCCGCCGGGCGCGGGTGGGCGCCTCCGGGTCATCCAGGGTCGTGCCGAGGAGCTCCCGTTCGAGGATGGCTCGTTCGATGCCGTGATGGCCGTGCTCAGCGACCACCACTGGAGCGACCGCCGGCGCGGGCTCGCCGAGCTTCGCCGCGTGGCGCGCCGGCGGATCGTCTTGTTCAACGCCAATCCCGCCGAGGCCGAGCTGTTCTGGCTGAC
>JAFAYP010000541.1 GCA_019240305.1 Solirubrobacterales bacterium | reverse complement strand
ATCCCCGAGGATGCGCCGGCCTCCGGTCCGGTCGACGTGATCGTCAACTACACCAACTGCGTGCAGTGCGGCGCGATCACCGCCAAGGGCGGACGGCTGACCCCGCCCGAGGGCGGCGACGGGCCGCTCTACACGGTCACCTGAGCGACACAGCCGGCGCGGACCGCGCGCGGAACTTTTGCCGACAGCGACTGTTGGTATGTCCGCATGGCAGCCGCGAGGTCACTTGCTCTCCTTGCCGCCGGGCTGGCCACGGCGCTCGCCGGCTCGGCCACGGCGGCGGCGTCATCTTCGCCGACGCCGCCGCGTGACTCGCTGGGTTCGTTCGTGTGCCAGAAGGCGCTTGACCCACCCTCCCGGGCGGTGTCGGTCCAGTCGGTGATGCGGCCCGTTAGGGGAACGTCGAAGATGCAGATGCGCTTTCAGCTGATGCGCCAGAGCAAGCCCGGCGCTCCGTTCCGGCTCGTCCCTGGCCGGGGGTTGGGGAGCTGGATCTCCCCGGCCGATTCGACGCTGGGCCAGCGTCCGCGCGACGTGTGGATCGTCAACCCTCCGGTGGTTGACCTGCCGGCCCCGGCCACCTCCCGCTTCCGGGTCAGCTTCCGCTGGTTTGGCTCGAGCGGCCAGCAGCTCTCGACCGCCGTCCAGGCCGGCCCGAACTGCTATCAGCCGGAACTCAGGGCCGATCTGCTGGTGCGCTCGTTGACAGTCACGCCGTTGCCCTCAGGCGAGGACGCCTACGTCGCGCTGATCGGGAATCGTGGAGAGACCGGGACGGGTCCAGTCCAGGTCGACTTGGCCGGGGCGACCAGCACCACGCTGACCCAGACGCTCGCCTCGGTCGGCCCGCGCTCGTCGGCGAGCGAGCGGTTCGTGGCAGCGGCGTGCACCGCCGGCGCGAACCTGACCGTCACGGTCGACCCGTTGCACACGGTCGACGAGTACGACTTCGACAACAACACGCTGACGGTGGCGTGCTCGACCCCGAGCTCGGGGTCGAGCACGCCGTCCGGCTAGGGCTTTCTCGGCACGAGCACCATCGGGGTGACGTTGAAGCAAGCCGGCACGATCGCGGAGCGGAAAGCCGCCTGGGCCAGCTCGATCTTTCCGGCCGGGGTCTGGGCAACGCCGACCACCGCGGTGTAGCCGGCCGGGATCTGCCGCGGGTCGATCGTCACCGTGTAGGTGTTCGGGTCCGTCCCGGCCGGCATCGGGTTGGGGAACCCATGAACCGGGCAGTCGGACGTGATCGGGATCGCCTTGGCGGCAACCCCGTCGCGCGCCAGCTCGGCATTGACGGCGGTGATCGCAACGATGTCGTTGAGGGTGACCGTGACGGTTCCGTCGGCGTTGGTCGTCACCGCGTACGCAGGCGGCGCGGTCGTGCCGGCCGTGAACACCAGCACGGCGGCGGCCGCGGCGACGGCGGCGAGCGCGGTTCCGGTGAGGAGTGCGGGTCGCCGTCGTCTCGCTCCGCTCGGCGGGAATCGCATCTCGTCCCCGTGTACGTCCACGAGCTCTGACCACAGGCGGTCTTCGAAGGTACTCATGATGGTTCCTCTGCTTTCCGTAGTCGGGTTCGCGCGCGGAACAGCCGCACCCGGAGCGCGCCCCGCGAGATGTTCAGTGCGGCGGCCGCCTCGCGCGGGGCCAGGCCGTCGAGATCGACCAGCTCGAGCGCGGCGCGTTCGAGCTCGGGCAGCTGGGTGAGGCGTTCGAGCAGCTCGCGTCCGGCGCGCTGATCGTCGATCCGAGCGGCCAGATCCTCGATCTCGTCCTCCTCGAGCTCGCGGTGCCCCGCCAGCGCGGCCAGCGTGTGGCCGCCGTGGGCCGCGCGCTCGCAATGGCGGGCGTATACGTGGCGGGCGATCCCGAACAACCAGGCCCGGGCACCGCCGCGACGCGGATCGAACGAGGCCAGTGAGCCGATCGCCTGGACGAACGTCTCCGAGGTGAGGTCGGCCACCACCTGAGGCTCGCCGCACCGGCGGGCGAAGAACGCCGTGAGCGCCTGCACGTTGGCGCGGTAGATCGCCTCGAAGTCGGCCACCGCCCGGTCCGGCGGCGCGACGGCGGCGGTGGACGAAGTGCTCATGCCCCTAGTTGGCGGGATCGATTCGGTGCGTTACGCCGGTGGGCCTCAAGTCGCGGCCGCTACACTCGATAACACCATGAAGACCGGTGTACATCCCGAATACGTCGAAGCTCACGTCCGCTGCACCTGCGGCAACGAGTTCACAACCCGCTCGACCAAGCCCGAAATCCACGTTGAGATCTGCTCCGCCTGCCATCCCTTCTATACCGGCCGGCAGAAGCTGGTCGACACCGGCGGTCGGGTCGAGCGCTTCCAGCGGCGGGTGGCCAAGGGCCGTCGCGCAGCACGGACCACCGCGGGCACCTCTTAGCCCGGAGCGGGGTCGATGAGCGCCGCGGTCCAGGAGGGGCGCCTGACCGCGTCGCGTGACGCACCCGTCGGGGGCCAGGCGGTGCTCGAGGGCGTGATGATGCGCGGCGTCAACAGCTGGGCGCTGGCCGTGCGCAAGCCGGCCCCGGAAGGAAGCGAGCTGGGCGAGATCGAGCTGCAGTGCTTCGCGCTCGAGTCGTGGACCAAGCGCCGCCGGGTCTACCGCCTGCCGGTCATCCGTGGAGTGGTCGCGCTCGTCGAGTCGCTGGCCATCGGGATGCGGGCGCTCGGGCTATCGGCCAATGCGCAGCTCCCCGAGGAGGACCAGGAGATCTCGAGCGGCGCCTGGATCGGGACCGTCACCGTGGCCTCCCTGTTCGCGATCGGGCTGTTCTTCGTCGTGCCGGTCGGGCTGACCAGCCTGATCAAGCACCAGCTCGGCTCCTCGGCGGCCTTCTGGGCGGTCGAGGGCGTGCTCCGGACCTCGATCTTCCTCGGCTACCTGGTGCTCCTCTCGCGCCTGCCCGACCTGCGCCGGGTTTTCGAGTACCACGGCGCCGAGCACAAGGCGATCTCCTGCTACGAGGCCTCGGACGAGCTGACCCCGGAACGGGCCGCGCTGTACTCCCGGCTGCATCCTCGCTGCGGCACGAGCTTCCTGCTGATCGTGATGATCATGGCCATATTCGTGTTCGCTCCGATCGGCCTCCCCGCGTGGTGGATCCTGGTCATCACCCGGATCGTCGGGGTGCCGGTGATCGCCGGGCTGTCATTCGAGGTGATCAAGTGGGCCGGGCGCAACCGCCGGCGCGGCTGGGTGCGGGCGATCATGTATCCCGGATTGCAGCTCCAGCGGCTGACCACGCGCGAGCCTGCCCTGGATCAGCTCGCCGTGGCGATCACCTCGCTTCAGGCCGTGCTGGACCGCCAGGAGGCCGCCGGCGTATCGGCCGAGGACCTGGTCGGGCTCGAAGTCGTCGCCTGACCGCACGCCACCTAAACTCGGTGGCGTGATCGACGAGTTGGTATCGCAGATCGAGACGCGGTTCGCCGAGCTCCAGGACGAGCTCTCGGATCCCGCGGTGATCGGCGACCGGCAACGGTTCGCCACGGCCAGCCGTGCCTACCGCGAACTCGAGCCGGCGGCGCGCCTGGCGTCCGAGTACCGGCGGTCTTTGGATGACGTCGAGGGAGCCCGCGAGCTCCTGGCCGAGGACGGCGACGACCCGGAGCTGCGGTCGATGCTCGAGTCCGCGCGCGAGCGGATGGGCGAGCTCGAGGAGGAGATCCGCCTGGCGATGGTCGAGCGCGACCCCAACGACGACAAGAACGTGATCGTCGAGATCCGACCCGGCGCCGGCGGGGAGGAGGCCGGCCTGTGGGCCGGCGATCTGTACCGGATGTTCACGCGCTATGCCGAGCGCCGACGTTTCACGGTCGAGCCGCTGTCGATCGGGGAGGGGACGTACACGTTCGCGATCAAGGGCGACGGGGCATATTCGGTGTTCAAGTTCGAAGGCGGCACCCACCGGGTGCAGCGCGTACCCGAGACCGAGTCGCAGGGCCGGATCCATACCTCGACGGCCACCGTGGCCGTGCTTCCGGAGGCCGAGGAGGTCGAGATCGACATCGATCCCGGGGACCTGCAGATCGACGTGTACCGAAGCTCGGGTCCGGGCGGCCAGTCGGTCAACACGACGGACTCCGCGGTTCGCATCACCCACAAGCCTTCCGGGATCGTGGTCTCGATGCAGGACGAGAAGTCCCAGCTCCAGAACCGCGAGCGGGCGATGCGCGTGCTGCGGGCGCGCCTGTATGAACGTGCCGTGGCCGAACAGCAGGCGGCCGTGGCCGCCTCGCGTTCGGCGCAGGTCGGCACCGGCGAGCGGGCCGAGAAGATTCGCACCTACAACTATCCCGAGCGCCGCGTCACCGACCACCGTGTCGGGATGCGCCTGCACAACCTGGACGGCGTGCTGATGGGCGAGCTCGACGAGCTGACTTCAGCGCTCCAGGACGACGAGAAGCGCCGCAGGCTGGAGGAGAAGGCCTCGGTTGCCTGAGGTCGCTGTGGCGCCTTCGTCGGTCGCTAGCGCTCTCGCCCGCGCGACCTCGACTCTCGCCACCACGTCAGATACCCCGCGGCTCGACGTGGAGCTGTTGCTGGCGTTCGTGCTCGGCACCGAGCGCGCGCAGCTGATCCTCGATTCCCGTCGCGAGCTCGACCCCAGCGAGGTCACTCAGTTCGACGCGCTCGTGGCGCGACGTGCTGCGTACGAGCCCGTGGCCTACATCGTCGGGCGTAAGGCATTCCGGAGGATCACGTTGGCCGTCGATCCGCGGGTGCTGATCCCGCGGCCGGAGACCGAGTTGCTGGTGGAAGTGGGGTTGTCCCTGCCGGCCCGTGCTTCGGTCGTGGATGTGGGCACCGGGAGTGGGGCGGTGGCGCTGGCGTTGAAGGACGAGCGCCCGGATCTCTCCGTCTGGGCCACGGATGTGTCGTCCGATGCGCTGGCGGTGGCCCGAGAGAACGGCGTTCGGCTGAGGCTGGGGGTCGAGTTCGTCCAGGCCGATCTGCTCTCCGGGGTGGATCGATCGTTCGACGCGGTGCTGGCCAATCTGCCGTACGTGGCTGCGGGGGATGAGCTGCCGCCCGACGTGGCTCGCTACGAGCCGGCGGGCGCGCTGTTCGCCGGGGATGACGGGCTGGACGTGATTCGCCGGCTCATCCGCGCCGCCGGCGACACCCCGCTCGTTGCGCTCGAGGTGGGCTTCGACCAGGCGCAGGCGGTTGCCGGTCTCCTCGCCGAGGCTCGCACCAATTCGATCGAAATACTGCGCGACCTGGCCGGTCACGAACGAGTAGTCGTCGGCCGGCGTTGAGCGACCGCGCGGCGTTCGAGCGGTGCATCGGGACCGGGGGGCTGGTCCTGTTCGGAGCCGACACCGTGTACGGGCTGGCCTGCGATCCCGACGATCGGTTCGCCGTCGAGCGCCTGTATCTACTCAAGCGGCGCAGCCTCGAGAAGCCCTCGGCCGTCATGTTCTTCGGCGTCGAGGAGGCCTTTGCCGCGGTGCCCGAACTGGGCGAGCGCACACGTCTGGCCATGAGCCGCGTGATGCCCGGGCCGGTGAGCGTGCTGGTGCCCAACCCGGCGGGGCGCTTTCCGCTGGCCTGTGGCGGCGATCTGGCCACCCTCGGGATCCGGGTCCCGAACGTGCCGGCGCTGGCGGGCGCCCGGTGTGCGGTGCTCCAGTCGAGCGCCAACCACGCCGGTGGTCCGGACCCCCGCCGGCTGGCCGACGTACCGGCGCTGCTCCGGGCGGCCGTCGACCTGACCCTCGACGGGGGAGAGCTGCCCGGGACGCCCTCCACGGTGATCGACCTGCGCCGCTACGAGGAGGAGGGCGAGTGGTCGGT
>JAFAYP010000179.1 GCA_019240305.1 Solirubrobacterales bacterium | reverse complement strand
GCTCCAGGGGGCGATCGCCGCCGTCATGGTTCCCCAGGGGTTCGGGCTGATCCGTGAGCTGTTCGGCGACGAGGGCCAGCAGAAGGCCTTCGGCGTGTTCGGTCCGGTGATGGGCCTGGCCGCGGTCACCGGCCCGCTGGTTGGCGGCGGCCTGGTCAATCTCGACATCCTCGGCACCGGCTGGCGCGCGATCTTCCTGGTCAACGTCCCCCTCGGCCTGGCCGCGATCGCCGCCGGTCGCCGCTTCCTCCCGAAGACCGCGCCGGCCACCCCGGGCCTGCGCCTGGACGCACCGAGCGTCACGCTGGCCATGGTCGGCGGCTTCGCGCTCGTGTACCCGCTGATCCAGGGCCGCGAGCACGGCTGGCCCGTCTGGTCGTTCGCGCTGCTGGCCGGCGGCGTGCTCACGCTGACCGCGTTCGCGCGGCTTCAGGCTCGCCGCAAGCGCCAGGGCCGGGCTCCGCTGATCGAGCCCTCGATCCTGCGCCGCCGGGCCTACGTGGCCGGCCTGGCCGTGGTGCTGGGCTTCATCGGCGCGATGGGCGGGATGATGATCGCGCTGAACGTGATGTTCCAGACCGGGCTGGGCCTCACCCCGCTGGCCTGCGCGGTGGCCACCGTGGCGATCCCGATCACCGCGATCGCCGGCTCGATCACCTCCTCGGCGCTGCTGGCCCGGATCGGGCGGACCACGATGCACATCGGGATCGTGGTCATGGCCGCCGGCCTGCTCGTCGTCGACCTGGTCATGCGCTCGAGCGGCGGCGGGCTGACCGCCTGGGAGCTCGCCGGGCCCCTGGCCATCACCGGCTTCGGTATGGGCATGGTGTTCGTCCCGATGTTCGACGTGATCCTGGCCGGCGTCGCCCCACACGAGATCGGCTCTGCCTCGGGCCTGCTCGAGTCGATCCAGCAGCTCGCGATGTCGCTCGGGATCGCCCTCGTGGGCACGGTCCTGTTCGACTCGCTCGGCCACGGCCACAGCGCGGTGGCGTTCGTGGGCGCCTCCGATCACGCGCTGCTGATGGCGGTGGCGTTCCTGGCCGCGGCGTGCGCGGCCGTGTTCTGGCTGCCCAAGCACGCACGCGCAGCACACGCGTAGTTTCTGGGCTTCGCTTCGCTCAGCGTCCCTGGGGCCTGTTCCGCCCGGCATCCCTGCCGGGCGGACGCACGTACCGATGACTTCTGGCCTCCACGCGGGTCTAAGCTGCGAAATCCCTGTTCCGCGAGGAGGTCCCGCAGTGAGCACCACAGCCACCCGAATCGGCGCCGTCAGCCTGGTTGTCGTCCAGTCGCCCGACCAGGACAGGGCGATCGCCTTCTACGAGTCACTCGGATTCGAGAAGCGCACCGACATCCCGATGGGTGACAAGTACCGGTGGGTCGAGGTCTACCCACCGAGCGGCAACACCGGCCTCGCGCTGGCACCGCCGCGGCCCGGCACCGAGGTCACCCCGACGGAGACCGGCATCATCCTGAGCGCCGACGACATCGACGCTGCCCACGCCCAGTTCAAGGCGCTCGGCGTGGACGTCGACGCCGAGGTCGCGCGAATGGGCGGCCCGGTTCCCCCGATGTTCTGGTTCCGCGATCCCACTGGCCACACGCTGATGGTCGTGGAGCAGCAGGGCTGAAACGGCCCCCAGGGCAGAGGCGCCGGCGGCCACCGGCGCCTCACGCCTGGCCTACCAGGGCCGGCTGTTGAAGCGCGGCGACGGTCCGATCCGGTCGTTGGCCCGTGAGGCGTAGCCGATCGCGATGCCCTCGTCGAAGATGCCCGAGGCCGCGTAGTGCTGTGAGCGTCCCGGGCATGTCGGCGATGCGCTCTCACCCGGCGTCGTCACCCACACGAAGCCGTCCAGGTACGGCGAGTACATGCCATAGGACTGACCGTTGCTCGCACCGGGCTCCGGACCGAGTGCCCGGCCGGGCGGGTTGCACAGCTGCTCGATCCCCTGGGTGACCGGATCGGCGTTGAGCAGCGGCCCGTTTCCATCCCCCCGCGTGTCGACCACGAAGTGCAGACCGTGCGTCAGCGCTGAGATCTTGTTGCCGTACTGAATCTCCTTGTAGGCCCAGTTGAAGTGAGTGTCGTTGGTGAAGAAGCCGCGGATCTTGTACGCGTCGGCCTCGTCCAGCACGCGCGCGACCTTGGCCGGCGAGTTGGCGTCCGAGGTTCCGCCCTCGACGTAGAGCAGTGCATGTGGAAGCTGGGATAGCTGGTCAATCTCGTACTTGAGCAGCGCCGCGCGGCCGCTCACCGCGTCCGGGCTTCTCCAGCAGATCGTGTCGATCGCGTCCTCTTCGACGAAGATCAGCGCCGGGAAGTTGCCCACGGCCGACTTGAGCGCGTTGACCTCCGCGTCGAAGTTCGGCTGGCTGCCCGAGTTGCAGCCCGCATGCTTGATGAAGTAGGTCGTGATGACGGCCGCCGCGCTCGGATCGGTGTGCTGCATCCGGCATAGGTAGTTCTGCACCTGGGTGTAGATGTTCGGACCACCGCCGCCGGCCGTGTACAGGCTGAACTGATGAGCCTGCGGGAAGCTGGCGATCTTCTCGAGCATGTGCACCTTGAACGAGGTGGTCCGCGACATGTGCATGGCATTGACCCGCGCCTCGAACTGGGCCCACGGAATCGGGGTCCCGCTCTCCTGGTGGGTCATGTAGCCGAGGCCGACCTCGCTGGCGATCGCGTCGGCGGCGTCGCCTCCGTACTGCCAGGGACTCTCCACGAACAGGTGCGCGCCGGCGAGCGGGTCGGTACCGGTGAAGCCCGGCGTGTCGAGCGGGTTGGCCGGGTTGTGCGCGGAGGTATCACTCGACGAGCATCCAGCTGCCTGATGTGCGGCGGGGGAAGCGCTCGAGGCGCCGGTCATCGCGACCAGCCCGAGCGCCCCGATCATGCTCAACCACAACATCCACAGCCACCAGCGCATACCGTCGCTCCGTACTCGTTTGCTCCGCCCCCGGGCCGAGAGTAGGCGATCTTGTGCGCGTCTCAGCGCGCTCCCCGCGCGAGATGCTCAGCGATCGATAGCGATGTGCAGTGAATTTTCTACGGGTCGGGGAGGCGCACGCGGTGTGCGCCTCCCCGGATGTTCTCCGCAGTCCCCTGACGGGGCTCGGGCGCGAGCAGGCTCACTCTCGGTGGAGCGAGAGAGTAGGCCTCGCCCGCGTGAGCGCCGATCAGAGAGCCCCCGCTGGATCGCCGACGGCCTGCTGCTTGGGCAGCGCCTTGATGTCCGCGATCAGTTCGTCCCAGGCCACGCCCGACGGCCCCACGCCGCTCTTATCGAGCATCTCCTGTGTGACGACGACGTGCGCCTCCTGCGCATAGGCCTGGTGAAACGGCACCGTGAGCAGTAGCTCCGTGCCCCACGTCACGCACTTAAACGTCTCGGCGTCGTACTCCCGATAGGGGATGCCGTGACCGCCCCACGATCCGGGCGCGCTGTTGCCGGTCTTGCCGTTGCCGAGCACCGTCCACTCGGTCTGGCCCTGGGCGGTGAGCGGCAGCGCCACGCCGATCTGGAGGTCGACGAACTCGTCGATCGCGATCCGGCACTCGTTCACGTTGCTCGGGTCGACGGCCACGGTGGCAATGATCTTGTGGTCGACGCCGTCGCTTGTGCTCAGGCCGGGCGTTTCCCAGTACGTCATGGCCGTGGTCTCGTCGGTGCCCTGGTCGCTGCTCGGATTCGCCGGGTTGTAGCCCGTGATCGCGCTGTAGATGCTGATCGCGTCCTGGTCGCTGAACGCGGGCGGCGGGGTCCCGGCGTCGAGGTGGAAGTCCTCGACGGAGTGGAGCATCATCGCGATCACGCAGTCGCCGATCCGGTCGTTGGCGAGCATCCCCCACTGGAACCCCGGATGCGGGCGCGACACGGCCGCCGGCGGTTTGGCGAGCTCGGCGTGAATGTAGTCAGCCAGCTTGAGTGTCGGCCGGTGAAGCTTGTCGAGGTGCAGACCGGTCTTGGGCGTTGCGGGCAGCGCCGGCGCGGTGTGCTCGTCGCGTAGCCGGAAGGTCGGGTCGTCGATGCGGGTCATGAGGCGCTGCTCTCCTGGGATGGACGGTTGGCGTGCACGGAACATATGGCGATCGGCGCCCCCGGACCAGCCACCCTAGGTGCGGTTGTGCACACCTGCGGCCCGGTATACGGTCATCCGCACATGGCCAGCCCACGGAGGTCCCGGCGGGGCGTCTCGCGCTACGCGGTCAAACCGCATCGCGCGTTCGACCCCCGTCGCGTCGGGGCGCTCGAAGCCGCCGCCTGGGTCGCGTATTACCGGCACGAATGGCTCGCTCTTTTGCGCTCGGCGGTCGGGCTCACCCGCCACACGTTCGGTCTGCCCTGGCCGGCCACGCTGTGGGGCGCGTGGCTCGTGCTGCGGGCCAACCAGCTGTGGGCGCCGTATCCGAACAACGATCCAGAGGGGGCTCGGGAGGCGATGGAGCGCTTCTATCGCCTCGTCGCCGGCCGGCACGGAGAGACGTTTGACCCGCGGCGCGCGTCAGAGCTCGAGGTCGAGTGGTGGCGGGTACACCGCGCGCATCAGCGCGAGGACGGCTCGGAGCCGGCGCTGGTGGCGGCGCTGGCCGCGCTCTACGCGTATGTGTACGGCGTGTCCGACGCCGAGGTGACGGTCGCGGCCGAGCAGCGGGCGCTCGCGATGCGCTACTCCGATCAGTGGGTGCAACAGGGCTGCGAGAAGGCCAGTCCGCTGATCGCGCAGGAGCGCGCGGCGCTCGTGCGCTCCTACGCCGGCCTGCTGGCCGCCGTGCACCGCCCCTGAAGCACTTCGTGGCGGCCAAGCTGGCCAGATCGAGCCCAATCGCACAAGTTTTCGCGCGCCCGGTCGAATCACCGAGCTGTAAGGCCCAGTTAGAGGAAGTTCATGGAACCGAAATCTGAGACGCGCGGGGCGATGAGCGGCGACGGCTTGCCGTCGCGGCTTCGCACTGCCCTGCCCCCGCGCCGGCGCCGGATCGATCGGGGTCCCCGCGCGATCTGGCCGCTGTACGCCCTCCTCACCGTGCTGGCACTCGGCTATGTCGTGATCGAGTTGCTCGGCGTGCACTGGGCTTGGCTCGACGGCTGGGGGATCGACGCCTTCGAGCTCCTCGCCGCCGGCCTGTGCATCGCCAAGGCGGCCACCATGCGCCGTGGCCGGATCGCGCCGGTGCTCCTCGGCGTCGGCCTGGTCTCCTGGTCGATCGGCGACGTTGTGTTGACCATCCAGTCGCTGGGCGGGGCCACGCCGTCCTCCCCGTCGCTGGCCGACGCGTTCTACGTGAGCTTCTATCCGCTCACCTACTGCGCGCTGATGATCCTGCTGCGTACGCATGTCAGGCGCTTCAGCCTGGCCAACTGGTTGGACGGTGGCGTGGCCGGGCTCGGAGCCGCCGCGATCTGCGCCACGTTCGCGTTCAAGGCGGTTCTGCATCAGACGCATGGCAACGCCCTCGGGGTGGCCGTCAACCTGGCCTATCCGGTCGGTGACGTGCTGCTGCTCGGCCTGGTGGTCGGCGGCGCCGCGATGGTGTCGGGGCGGCGGAAGCTCCCCTGGCTGCTGCTCGCCGCCGGCTATGGCCTGAACACCGTCGGGGACATCTTCAACGTGCTGGGCACGACGTCTTTCGTGGGCGCGGTGTTCAACGCGATCGCCTGGCCCCTCTCGATCCTGTTCGTGTCGGTCGCGGTGTGGATCCGCACGCCGGATGTACGGCCGACCGTCTCAGACGATCCGCCCGGGTTCCTGCTGCCGGCGCTGGCCGCCGCCTCAGCCCTGCTCATCCTGTTCGTCGGCTCGCTGCACCCGGTGGGCCGGGTCTCGCTCGGGTTGGGGGCCGCGACCCTGCTGGTGGCCGGCGGGCGCTCGGCGCTGTCGCTGCTCGGGCTGCGCTCGCTCACCGAGCAGCGCCGGCGCGAGGCGATGACCGATGCGCTCACCGGCCTGGGCAACCGCCGGGCACTGTTCCAGCTCCTCGAGGCGTTCGTCGCCGAGCAGCGCGAGCCGGATGTGCCGGAGCGCAGCCTGGCCTTCATGTTCGTCGACCTCGATCGCTTCAAGGAGGTCAACGACTCGTTCGGCCATCCGGCCGGCGATGAGCTGCTGCGCCAGCTCGGCGACCGCCTGCGGAACTCGCTGCGCGAGACCGATCTGGTCGTCCGCCTGGGCGGCGACGAGTTCGCGGTGGCCCTGCTCGACGCCGACGCCGATTACGCGGTGACCGTGGCCGGCCGTCTGGCGGCCCGTATCGAGGAGCAGTTCGTGATCGACGCCGTGCGCGCCCAGATCGGAGCGAGCATCGGCATCGCCGTCCTGCCCGACGACGCCACCGGCGCAGCGGATCTGGTCCGCTGCGCCGATCTCGCCATGTACCGGGCCAAGGTGGCGGGCAAGCGCTTTGCCATCTATCAGGAGGAGCTCGACGGAGCGGCCAATCGGATGCAGCTGGTCGAGGAGCTGAGGGAGGCCATCGAACAGGGTCAGCTCGTGCTCTACTACCAGCCCCAGGTCAACCTGGTCAGCGGTGAGATCGACTCGGTCGAGGCGCTGGTGCGCTGGATCCATCCCCGCCTGGGCTTCATCCCCCCGCTCGAGTTCATCGCCTTGGCCGAGGACGCCGGGCTCATGGCGACCCTCACCCGCTTCGTCCTCAACCAGGCGCTCGCGCAGTGCGCGCGCTGGCGTGCCGGCGGCGAGCGGCTCACGGTGGCGGTCAACATCTCGGCCAGCGACCTGCTCAACCCCGACTTCCCCGTTCTGGTGCAGGGACTGCTCGCCGCACACGGCCTGCAGGCCGATGCGCTGGTCCTGGAGATGACCGAGACGACCGCGATCGCCGACTTCGAGCGCTCCCAGCTCGCCATCCAGGAGCTCCACGACCTCGGCTTGATCGTGTCAGTCGACGACTTCGGGGCCGGCTTCACCTCGCTGGCCTACCTCGGCAGCCTCGCCGTCAAGGAGCTGAAGCTCGATCGGAGCTTCATCACGCGCCTGGCCGAGGCCGGCGAAGGACGCGACCTGGCCCTGGTCCGCGCCACCGTCGAGCTCGCCCACGCGCTCGGGCTGCGCGTCGTGGCCGAGGGCGTCGAGGACAACAACTGCCTGGGCCTGCTCACCGGCCTGCGCTGCGATCTGGTCCAGGGCTACGTGATCTCCAAGCCCAAGCCGGCCGACCAGCTCCAGCTCGCGCCGCACGTGCTGCCCGCGGTCGCCCCGCGCCGCGCCGCCTGACCGGATCCACCCGGCAGCGCTCCGCCCGCCTGACCACCCTGCCCCGACCGGGGCGGGCGAAGAAACTGTGTCTATGGTGAAGTTTCTTCCCAAGCGATGACCTTCATCACCGGCCTGGTCCTGGCGGCCGGCGGCTCGAGCCGTCTCGGCGCCCCCAAGCAGCTGCTCCCCTACGAGAACCGCACGCTGCTCGACGCCGTGCTGGACACCGCGCGCGCGTGCGACTTCGACCAGCTGCTGTGCGTGATCGGGGGCGCTGCCGATGAGATCCGCGCCCTCGTCGACCTGACAGGCATCGACGTCGTCGAGAACCGTCAGTTCGGCGAGGGCTGCTCGTCGTCGATCGCGGCCTCGCTCGACGCGGTCGATCCGCGCGCCGACGTGCTCGTGCTGATGCTCGGCGATCAGCCCGGGGTCATCGCGGAGACCGTTCGAACTCTCCTGTCCGGCCGCGGCGACGCGCCCCTCGCCGCGTGCGCGTACGACGACGGACGCGGCCATCCGCTGGCCTTTGCCCGCGTGATGTTCGACGAACTGAAGGCCCTCCACGGCGACAAGGGGGTGTGGAAGTTGCTCGACCGTCACGCCGCAGCCGTCGTCGATGTCCCGATCGCGGCTCCGATCCCGCGCGACGTCGACACCGACGAGGATTACCGGGCG
>JAFAYP010000436.1 GCA_019240305.1 Solirubrobacterales bacterium | reverse complement strand
ACCGCCCGCCAGCCGCTGCCGCCCGCTAGGCGCACGGCTTCGACGTATTCGCGCGTGCGCAGCGACAGGGTATCGCCGCGTACGAGTCGCGCGGTAATCAGCCACGAGAGCGCCGCGATGACGAGGATGAGCAGCCCCTTGGTCGGGGTGAACATGCTTCCGAGCAGCAGCACCACGAACAGGGCGGGGATAGCCATGAACCCGTCGACGATGCGCATGAGGACCGAGTCGACGATGCCTCCGAAGAAGCCTGCGATGGCGCCGACGAGGGTGCCGAGCAGCGTCGCGAGCGCGGCCGCCGCGACGCCGACCTCCAGAGAGGTCTGGCCGCCGACCATGAGCCGGCCGAGCACGTCGCGGCCTTCCTGATCGGTGCCGAGGGGATGGCCGTCGGTGAACGGGGCAAGGTGCGCGGCGGAGAGATTTACGCTCACTTGGTCTGTGTGGTGGAGGAGTGGTCCGACGAAGCAGAAGAGGCTGAGGAATACGATGATCCCGACGCCGACGACCGCGAGGCGATTGTGCGCGAACGTACCCCACGCCCTGGTGAGCGAGAGCGGGCGCTCGGCGAGGGCCGGGCCAAGCTCAACGGCCGGTCGCGCGCCGGCTGCTCCGGCGGCGACGACATCGACCTGCGGCTGGTCGCTCATCGGCTCACGTACTTCACCCGCGGGTCGAGAACGGCGTACAGGATGTCGGCGACCAACGAACCGACGACGGTGAGCACGCCGGCGAGGACCGTCACCCCGAGCTCGGTCGGATAGTCACGTGAGGTCGCCGCGTTCCAGAACAGCAGGCCCATGCCCGGATAGTTGAAGACGCTCTCGACGACGACCGCGCCGGAGAGCAGCAACGGCAGGAACAGGCCGATGAGCGTGACCACGGGTAGCAGTGCGTTGCGCAGCACGTGCACGACGAGCAGCCGGACGGAGCCCACGCCTTTTGCCCGTGCCGTGCGCACGTAGTCCTGCAGGAGATTGTCGATGACCGAGGAGCGCATGTAGCGGCTGAAGATCGCCACTCCGCCGACCGCCAGCGTGACCACGGGCAAGATCAGCGCTCGCGGGTCGCTCAGGACCGTCCACACGCTTGAGGCCTGGGGCGCCTGCGCGGGCAGCAGGTGAGTGTCGACCGCGAGCAGGATGATCAGCAGCAGCGCGAGGAAGAACGGAGGGAAGGAGTAGAACAGGAACCCGACGGACGTCGCCGCGTAGTCGAAGGCACGGTTGCGCCGGATTGCCTGCACCGTCCCGATCGTGACACCGACGACCATGGCCAGGATGACCGCTGTGATCGTGAGCGCGAGTGTCTTGGGCAGTCGCTCGCCGATCAGCGAGATGACGCTTTGGTTCTGGTTATAGGAATAACCGAGGTTGCCCTGCACGAGGTGGCTGAACCAGATGCCGTACTGGACATACACCGGGTTGTCGAGACCGTTGGCCTTGTCGAATGCTGCGACCGCCGCCGGCGTCGCGCGACTGCCTAGGACAGCGTGCGCTGGGCCTCCGGGCAGCAGCTGCAGCAGGCCGAAGACGATCATCGTGACGACGATGACGATGAAGACCGCCTGGACGACACGGCGGAGGAGATAGCCGGTCATCGCGTGGGCACGCTTCTCTCCCCCGCGCGACCCGAGTCGCCCGCGCCATCGTCCGGCTCCGCGGGGGTAGCCAGCGGAAAATGGCAGGCGGCGAGGTGACCCTGGCCGAAGGAGCGCAGCGGCGGCTCGACCTCGCGGCAGACGTCCTGGGCGAGGGGGCAACGGGTGCGGAAGCGACAGCCGCTCGGCGGTGAGATCGGGCTCGGGAGCTCGCCGAGGATCTTCGCTCGTGGAGTCGGCGCCGCGGTGTCGGGCCGCGGGATCACCTGCATCAGCCCGTGCGTGTACGGATGCGCCGGCTGCGTGAAGAGCGTGTCGACCGGGGCGAGCTCGACGAGCTTGCCGAGGTACATGACCCCGATCCGATCCGCCAGATAGCGCACCACCGACAGGTCGTGGGAGATGAGCACGTAGGTGAGCGAGTGGTGGGCCTGCAGGCGCCGCATGAGGTTGAGGATCTGCGCCTGGACGGAGACGTCGAGGGCCGAGACCGGCTCGTCGGCGACGATCAGCCGCGGATTGAGCGAAAGCGCTCGGGCGAGGCCGACACGCTGGCGCTGGCCCCCGGAGAACTCATGGGGGTAGGCGCTGATCGCGCGGGGGGAAAGCCCCACCTCGTCCATGAGCGTGCGGACGCGCTCCCGTCGTTCGGTACGGGAGCCGAGACGCTGGATCGCCAGCGGCTCCTCGATCGAGGCGCCGACCGTCCGGCGGGGATCAAGCGAGCCGTACGGATCCTGGTAGATCATCTGCAGGTCGCGCCGGCGGCTACGCAGCGCACGCCCGGGCAGCTCCCCGAGGTCCTCGCCGTCCCACGTGATCCGGCCCTCAGTCGGATTCTCGAGCGCGACGGCCATCCGCCCCAGGGTCGTTTTGCCCGAGCCGGACTCGCCGACGAGGGCGAACGTCTCGCCGCGCCGCACCGCGAGCGAGACGTCGACGACCGCGTTCAGCCGCGACGTTCGCAGGCGCAGGCCGCCGGTCGCCACAGGAAACGACTTGGAGACCGCCTCGAGGACGAGGATCTCCTCCTGGCGGGCCTGGGCCGCCGGCGTACGGACACCACCGCTCGCAGCGGTCCAAACCGGTCCCGAGGCCGGCTCCCGTGCGCCTGATGCGCTCGCCGGGCTCACCGGATGCAGGCAAGCCCACTGGTGCGCGCCCGGGTCACGCGACCCGAGCGGTTGACCCGCCGAGCCGCCGGTGAGCGGCGGGACCTGCTCGGCGCAGTCTTTACGCGCGAGCCGGCAGCGATCACGAAACGCGCAGCCTGACGGGACCATCGAGAGATCGGGCGGCTGGCCGGGGATGCTGTATAGCTCCTGGCCGCGATCGCGGTCCAACCGCGGGACGGCCTCGAGCAGCGCCTCGGCATAGGGATGGCGGAACTCCGCGAACAGCTCCGATGTCGGGGCGCGCTCGACGATCCGTCCGGCGTACATCACCATGATGCGGTCGGTGCGAGTGGCCGCCACGCCCAGATCGTGCGTGATGAGGAGGATCGCCATCGAGAGCTTCGCGCGCAGGTCCTCGAGCAGGTCGAGGATTTGGGCCTGGATCGACACGTCCAGGGCGGTCGTCGGCTCGTCGGCGATGAGCACCCTGGGTTCGCAGGCGAGCGCGATCGCGATCATCACGCGCTGGCGCAGACCGCCGGAGAGCTGGTGCGGGAACGCTCCGAGCCGCTCGCTCGGCCTGGGGACGCCGACGAGCTCGAGCAGCTCGAGCGCCCGGGCCCGCGCCTGGGCGCGCGAGACGGCGCGGTGCAGGCGAAGCGGCTCAGTGATCTGACGGCCGATCGGCATCGTCGGGTTGAGCGCGCTCATCGGGTCCTGAAAGATCATGCCGATCTCGTTGCCGCGCACCTTGCGCAGCTCGACCGGCGGCATGGCGACGAGCTCACGGCCGCCGAGCCTCACCGACCCGCCGGCAATCCGGCCACCCACCGGCAGCAGGTCGATCAGCGACAGCGCCGTGGTCGACTTGCCACTCCCGGACTCGCCAACCAGGCCCACGCACTCGCCCTCGCGCACCGCGAACGACACGTCGTTGACCGCGGTGATCCGGCTGGTCCCGCGCCGGAACTCCGTGGTCAGGCCCTCCACCTCCAACACCGGCCCGGGACCGGCGTCACCCCTTTGAGTGACGCCGCCACGCACCGGATCCGACCCACCGCGCACGTCTGTCACGAGCCAGAGGTGAAGTACCAGTCCTCGGGGGCGATCGCCATCGTGCCGCTCTGAGTGTACCCGCCGAGGTTGCTTCTCACCTCGGTGAGCTGCCCGTCCGGGACTGGAATGAAGACGAACGCGGCGTCCTGTGTCACGAGATTCTCGACCTCGTGAAGCGCGGCGAGCCCCGGGTTGCGATAGACCTGGTTCGCGTAGATCTTGTCGAGGGCCGGGTTGCAGTAACTCGATGTGTTGGCCGGCGCGCCGCAGGAGAACTCGAGCCCGTCGTCTGGGTACCAGAACGGGTCATAGCTGTCGGGCCCACCGAAATCGACCATGCCCCAATTGCACGTGCTCTGCTTGGGGGTGCAGGGCAGGGCGGTGGCGAATAGCGCGTTGAGCGGGAGGGTGCGCAGCGTGACCTGGATGCCGACCTCGCGCAGCTTCGACTGGTAGTCCTGCAGCTCGGTGCTGACGGACTCCTGGCCGGCCGGGTAGGTGAGGCTGAACGACAGAGGCGTGCCCGCCTTCACACCGGCCCCGCACTCACCCGAGCCGGTCCCCGGGCTGGTGCAGGTCGCCGGGCCGGAGCCCGAGATCGTCCAGCCGTGACTGGTGATCAGCGACTTCGCCTTCGCCACGTCGAATCCATAGGGAGCATTCTGGACGTACGAGGTGAGGTAAGGGGTCGATGGTTGGTTGGGAACGCCACCGAAGTCGGGCGCCGCGTAGCCGTTGTAGGCGTCTTTGATCCACGTGTTCTGATCGGTGAGGTACTGGAGCGCCTGACGGAAGTACAGCTGGTGCTCGACCGGACCGGTGACGGGGTTGTTGAAGTTGACGTTGATGTAGTTGAGCGCCCAGCTGAACCACGGCTCGAGGTTGTACCCGGACACGGGATTGGGGCCACCCCCGCCGTTGGTGGGCTTTTGGGGCGCGTCGATGAACGGCAGATAGCCGACGGTCAACGAAGTGCCGCTGCGCAGCACGTTGTACTCGGCCTGCTCAGAGGTGAAGGACTCGAGCTGGAACTCGCTGATGTGCGGCTTGTCCGAGCCCGAGTAGCTAGTGTTGGGGACGAGCACCACGCTGGTGCCGCCCGGAGAGAAGGACTTCAGCCGCCATGGGCCGTTGACCACCTGCCACAGCTTGTTCGTCGCGTACGTCGAGGTACTCTTTGCCTGCGACTCGAGGTAGTTGTAGACCTTCGGGCACTCCGAGGCCTCGGCTGCGACATCCTCGTCGGTGCAGTTGGCCTTCTTGCCCGGCCCAGTGATGTCCCAGGCCAGCGGCATCGGCTGGATGAGCGAGAGCTGGTTGTACGTGAACCAGTCAGGATTCACCGGACCGGTCAGGTGCAGAGTGAAGCTGTTGGCGGCGTCGTCGTAGGAGACCGACTTGACGTTGGCCGGGAACAGGCCGGGCACTGCGGCCCACCAGTTGGCGGTCTCGGTCTTGGCGAGCGCGATGAAGAACGCGACGTCCTTCGGTGAGACGGGCTCGCCGTCGGACCAGTGCCAGCGCTTCATCTGGATCGTGACGGCGGTCCGGGCCGAGTTGTAGACCGGCGGCGCCGCGAGCGACTTCTCCTCGTCGAGCTGGAACGTCTGGCCGTCGAGGTAATAGAGCGGTCGGTACATCAGCGCCATGAAGTCCATCGTGTTCGCGTTGCCGATGTAGGCGGCGCCGAAGAACGGGAGGATCATGTTCGGCGAGTTGCCGGCCGGGAGCGCGAAGGAGACCTCCCCGCCCTTGACCGGGGGGCCGGAGGCCGTCGTCGGCGACCCGCCATGGGACGAGCCCCCACAGCCCGCGGCGAATAACGCGGCTGACACGAACACACATAGCGCGCCCGTGCGCGCTTTACGACGACACCAATCACCCATGAGCTCTCCTCAGGACGCGCTGTCAGGCCGAGCGCTTGCCCGCCCAGCGGGTTTCAGCCTCGTCCTTCCCGTCGGCGGAGCGTCTTCACCCACCGCGGATGCTAGAATATGTGCGGGGATCCTAGAGGATTTGCCCTGAGTGTCAAGGTGCTGCCGGCAAACATTCTAATCTGTCGTCGGGAAGGCCTGTGCGATCGGGCCCGGAGCAGATCGCGCCCTACGGGGTGGCTCGACTGGATAGGGCGGTGAGGATGGGACGCGACGATCGTCGGGAGGGATGATGGCGACATCGGCGGGCGCGCGGCGCCCAGTGGTCGCAGAGGACAAGGCGATCGCAGATATCCGAGACCGGATCGCGCGCGGGAGGCTGCGTCCGGGCGATCAGCTGCGCCAGCAGCTACTCGCTGACGAGCTCGGGCTGAGCGTCGTGCCGGTGCGGGAGGCGCTGAAGACTCTCCACGCGGAGGGTCTACTCGCCTACGTACCCCACCGCGGCTACT